>DATHUZ010000770.1:0-4356 GCA_035461725.1 Anaerolineae bacterium | reverse complement strand
CGTCCAGCTCTTCGATGGAGTAGGTGGCCTGGGGGCCGCCGAGAAAGTAGGAGCGCTCGGGGCGCTGGTGGCAGGCAGGGCGGTAGAGCAGGTAGATTAGCTTGGCCGGCGTCTCGAGGCCGGCGTTCATCAGGACCGGCGCCAGGAAGGGCAGGCCGACGTAGAGGCCCCAGAAGAGGTTGACCAGGAAGAGCCAGTGGACAGCGAGGCGCCAGATGGCCCGGTCGGCGAATAACACAAAATCGCGGGTGCGCCCGGTGACGGGCTGCCGGGTGGCACGCGGCGGTGTCTGTTCTGAATCCAAGACAATAATTCCTTATCCAGGCCTAGGGCAGGAGATCGGCGACGTAGCCTTCGATCTGCGCAGGCGTGATCAGGCCCATGTGGCGGGCACGGATGATGCCTTCTCGGTCGATGACGATGGTGGTGGGCAGACCGAGGGGGCGGTAGGTGTTCATCACCTTGCCGTCGGTGTCGAGCAAGATGGGGTAGGTGACGTCATAGTTCTCGACAAAGGGCCGGACGGACTCGGGCTTTTCCTGGACGGAGACGCCAAGGATGACCAGTCCGTCGGCCTGGTGCGCGCGGTAGGCAGCTTCGAGGTCGGGGACCTCGGCCTCGCAGGGGGCGCACCAGGTGGCCCAGAAGTTGAGCAGGACGGCGCTGCCGAGATAGTCGTCGAGTGATACCTGGTCGCCGTCGAGCGTGGTGAGGGCAAAGTCGGTGGCGCGGTCGCCCTCGTCGATGCCGCGGGCAGAGTCGGGGCCAGCGTCGGCGCAGGCGGCAAGGAGGAGGGTGAGGGTGAGTAAGAGTGGGAGCAGGGGGAGGGGGGGATTGCTTCGCTGCGCTCGCAATGACAGAATTGGGATCATAGCTCTATGTCCAGGAAGGTTCCATACTGGGCCAGGAAGCCCAGGCTGTCGGTAAAGATCAGGACGCCCATGAGGATCAGCAGGATGCCGCTGATGATCGAGACGACACCCAGGTAGCGGTTGGCGCGGCGCAGCCAGCGCGACAGGGGCCCAAAGGCGAGGCCGACGACGAGGAAGGGGATGCCGAGGCCGAGGGAGTAGACGGTGAGGAGCAGGATGCCCTGGCCGACGGTGTCGAGCTGGCTGGCGACGAACAGGATGCCGGCCAGGATCGGGCCGACGCAGGGCGTCCAGCCGGCGGCGAACACAAAGCCAAAGAGGAGCGAGCGCCAGTAGGCACCGGCGGTGGAGCGGTGCTCGGAGCCACCGGTGTGATCGATCTCGAGCTTTTTTTCGGAGTAAAAGAACTCGGCCTGGTTCAAAAAGTAGGCAGAGAGGGCGATGAGCAGGCTAGCGACGAGCTTGGGGACCGTGGCGTCATAGCTCGACAGAAAGTTGAGGGCACCGGCGAGCAGCGCCAGGCCGACCTGTACCGGCAGCGAGAACCCGGCGCCGGCCAGGATCACCGCGGCCATGAGCAGGCCTTCCTCCAGCCGGCCAAGCGCGGTGTTGCTGCTGAGCAGCAGGGTGGCCAGGCCCGTGAGGGTGGCGGCTGCGATCCACTTGTCGCGGCTCCAGCCGATGGCCATCAACCTCATGCCGAACACGACGAGCAGGACACCGCCGACGCGCTGGAGCAGAAGCGAGTAATCGCGCAGCAGGCGCCCGACGAAGGTGGCAGACGCGCCGAGCAGGATAAAGACGGCGGCAAAGCCGAGCACAAAGAGCAGGGCGTGCACAAACGTGCGCCACGCGTTCCCCTCCGCGCCCGACGCGACGGCGGTGCCGCCGAGGTAGCCCATGTAGGCGGGCACCAGCGGCAGCACGCAGGGCGAGGCGAAGGAGAGCAGGCCGGCGAGGAAGGCCAGCGGCAGGGTAATGGTCTGGTTGTCCATTACAGGGCCATCTAGCGGTCGGTGCCAGGCTCGTCGTCGAGCATCAGGCGCAGAGCGTCAAGCTCGGCACGCAGTTGCCGCTGGCGCAAGACCATACTGATCACGAGTCCAAATGAAACTGCCCACAGGACCGCGTAGGCGGCGGCGAGATAAACCATTTTCGTCCTCCTATCCAAGAACTCGCTCTTTGAGCGCCGCGACGTCGTCACGAAGCTGCTCGAGACGGATGCGGTGCCACATCAGTGCAACGTACCAGATCGTAAAGGTGATCAGGCAGAAAAAGAAGGCGAACATCATGCCGGGGGCGAGGCCGCCCTCTTCGGTGCCAAACATGAGCGGGTGTTGGGTGCGCCAGAGGCGGATGGCGATAAAGTTGATCGGCACCGAGATAAAGGCGACGATGCCATACACGGCGGCAAAGCGGGCACGGCGCGCCGGGTCTTCGACGGTGCTGCGCAGCATCAGGTAGCCAAGGTAGACGAGGAATTGGATGAGCGAAATGGTGAGACGCTCGTCCCACACCCACCACACCCCCCAGGCGGGTTTGGCCCAGATGGAGCCGCTGACGAGGACGCCGAGCATAAAGACGGTGCCGATCTCGGCCGACGCCAGGGCGACAATGTCCCAGGTGCGCCGCTGGGTGCGCAGGTAGCCGACGCCGCCGACAAAGGTGACAAAAAAGGCAAGAAATCCGACCCAGGCGGTGGCGATGTGAAAGTAGATGATGCGCTGGGCATAGCGCCCCGTCTCGCTCTGCAGGTTGGCAGAGGGGGCGCCGAGGAGTGCCAGGTAGAGGGCGACGAGCAGCAGGAGGCCGCTCAGCACGGTGAGAACCAGGAGCGGCGTGTTTCGTTTCTGTGTCATCGTGTTATTCCTTCACCACGTAATCAAAGACCATGAAAGCGACGGCGGGATAGATGACGTCGAACGCGACGAGCAGACGCAGCCAGACGGCAAGGTCGGACAGCGGCAGACCGTCGAGAATGCCGGCGGTGGCCCTGACGGCGGCGATGAGCACGGGCGCGACGACGGGCAGGAGCAGGATGGGCAGCAGCACCTCGCGCGCGCGCGTCTGGGCGGTCATGGCCGACAGGATGGTGCCGACCCCGGCAAAGCCAAAGGTGCCGAGGACGATGACGAGGAGCAGCGCAGGGTCAAAGAGGCTGACGCCGAGAAAGGCGGTGAACACGGGCAGTGTGACAGCCTCGACGACGAGCATAAAGATCATCGTCGACGCGAGCTTGCCAAAATAGATGGCCGTGTGATCGACCGGCGCCAACAGCAGGCCCTCCAGGCAGCCACGGTCCTTTTCGAGGACAAAGGCGCGGTTCAGGCCGAGAATGCCGGCAAAGACGAACGCCACCCAGAGCGCGCCGGGCGTCACCTCGCGCACCCGCTCGCCGCTGACGCGGAGCTGGAAGGCAAAGGTAAAGATGACGATGACGAGCACCGCAAAGACAAACATGGCACTGAACATCTCTTTGGTGCGCAGCTCGGCGACGACGTCCTTCCAGACGATGGCGCCCACCTTGCGTAGGTAGGTCATGCGGCCCTCGTCACGTCGCGATAGATCTCTTTCATCGTCTCCAGGTCGACGTCGTCCCGGGCACCCATCCAGGCGATGCGCCCGCGCGCAAGAATGGCGGCCCGGTCGCACACCTCGAGGCCCTGCTCGAGGCTGTGGGTGGTCAGAATGACGGTCCGGTCGGTGGTGGCGAGATCCTGAAGAAAGCCGCGCAGCATGTCGGCCGCCTGCAGGTCGAGGCCGGTGTAGGGCTCGTCGAGGAGAAGCAGGCGCGGGTCGTGGAGGATGGCGCGGGCGATCGACAGGCGCTGGACCATGCCCCGCGAGAAGGTGCGCACGGGGTCACGGCGGCGGGCGGTCAGGCCGACCTGATCGAGCACGGCATCGATGCGCGCGCGGTCGAGGGCTGAACGTGTGCCGTTGGCAGGCAGAGCGTACATGCGCGCAAAGAAACGCAGGTTCTCCTCGGCGGTGAGATCGCCATAAAGGAGCGGGTCGTGGGAGATGAGGCCGATGTTGCTGCGCAGCGACGTGGCCGCCCGGCCAACCTCCTGCCCCCACAGGCGGACGCTGCCGCCAGTCGGGCGAGTGAGGGTGGCGACGATGCGCATGAGCGTGGTCTTGCCGGCGCCGTTGGGGCCAAAGAGGGCCAGGAACTGGCCTTCCTCCAGCACGAGATCGACGCCGCGCAGCGCGGCGTGGTGACCAAATGCCTTGGTCAGCTTTATAGCCTCCACGGTGGGGGCACCGGCGGTCATGCGCGCGGCCCCCCGGGCAACGACCTGAGCGCCTGGTGGAGGCGCTCGCGCTCGCGCTCGTACTCGTCGTCGTCGATCGTACCGGCTTGATACGCGTCGTGGAGGGCAGCCAGCTCGGAAAGGAGGGCACGGGCACGCGGATCGGCAGCCAGATCGGCAGCAGGTGCACGCGCGGGCAAGACGCGCCTGGTAAAGGCTGGGTATAC
>DATHUZ010000769.1:0-7342 GCA_035461725.1 Anaerolineae bacterium | reverse complement strand
CCTCGCACCAGAAAGCGGCCTTCATGAGTGCATCCCGCCTCGCCAAGCACGTTGGCGTCGACGTCGCGACCGTGACCCGCTTTGCGCAAGAGATCGGCTACGAGGGCTACATCGAGCTCATTCGCGAGGTGCAAGACGCGGTTCTCGCCGAGATGGAAAAAGCGCGGCGGCCCGCGCAAGAGCGCCTCGAGCACGCCGATGGCCCCATCAAGCAGATCATGTGGCACGACTGGACGAGCCTGGAAAAGACGATCGACACCCTTCGCCGCGAGGAGGCGGAGCGGGTCGTCGAGCGCCTGGCCTCAGCACGGCGCATCTATGTGACCGCCGAAGGGATCGGCTGTGGGTTGGCGGTCATGCTCGAAAAATACCTGAAGATGATCAAGCAAGATGTCTTTAGCCTGAATGGCGGGCCGTTCGACGTGGCGATGGAGCTAAAAGAGATCGGGCCCGAGGACGTGGTCATCGGCATCGGCTTTACCGCCTACGCCTTTGGGGCCACCCAGGCCCTGCGTGTCGCGCGCGCAAAAGGCGCGACCACCATCGGTTTCATCGGCCAGGCGAGCTGCCCCCTCGGCCAGTACGCCGAGTTCCTTTTTGTCGCCGCCGCCACCGAACAGGGATATCTGCCTTCGCCCACCAGCCTGGTGGCGATCATGTTTGCCCTGATCTACAGGCTCTACCTGAGCCACGCCGACGTCTATCGCCGTGCCCTGGCCGACTTTCAAAACACCTACTCGGACGTCACCAACGACACGCCGCGCGGCGAAGAGAATGTGATCGACGACCTGATCAACTATTTCGATCCGCGCTAGGGCGACCAGGTACAGAACTCGTCGCTGGCCGGGTGCTGGGTCACGTTGACCCAGCGCCCCGTCTCCAGGCTCACCACGAACACGTCCTTGTTGCCGGGCCTCTCGCTATAGAGCACCAACGACTGCCCGTCGGGTGACCAATCTGCCAGCCCCTCTGTGCTCCTGGGCGAGCGCGAGATGTTCTGCTGCCGGCTGCCGTCGGCGTTCATGACGTACACTTCATAGTCGCCGTCGCGGTTGGTGTTAAACGTCAGCCGCGACCCAGCGGGCGACCAGATCGGGTACCTGTCGCGATCGGGCGCCCTGGTCAGGTTGACCGCATCCTCGTCCGCCGCGCGCTCGCGCGCCGCCACTCCTGCCGGCACCCCGGACACGTCCATCACCCACACATCCTCGTTGCCGCTTCGATCCGACGTGTACGCGATCGTCCGCCCATCCGGTGACCAGGCGGGATACCGGTCGTCGCCCGGGTTCTCGGTCAAACGGGTGAGGCCAGAGCCGTCGACGTTCACCATCCAGATGTCGACGTTGCCCCCGCGGTCGCTCTGGAAGGCGAGGCGTGTGCCATCTGGCGACCACGTCGGCCAGCCGTCGCCCCCTTCTCCGTCGGTCACCCGCACCACCTCTCCTGCCTTACCGGCGGCCGGATCGAAGGCCATGATATAGATCGAGCCTTTGGACAGTCCCCACTTGCCGGTCACCGTGTCACGAAACGAGACAAAGGCGATCCTCCGCCCATCCGGCCCCCACGCCGGAGCGACGTCGTCGGCCCACGAGTTTGTCAGGTTGGTTAGCCGTGTCCCGCTTGGAGTAATGACATAGATCTCGTAATCTCCCAGCTCGCCGCGCCTGGTCTCGAACGCAATCCATTCTGGGCGCGGCGTCGCCGTCGGCGCCGGTGCGAACGTGCTGCTCGGGCTGGCGGCCGGCGCCCTGGTTGTCGTCGGCCCGCCTCTGGTTGCTTCCGCCTCTGCCGGCCTCGTCTCTGCCGCGCCAGGCGCCGGCAGCGCTCCTGGTGACGAAGTGGGAGTGTGCGTGAGCGTGGCACTTTCTACGGCCAGCGTAGGCAGTGACCCGCGGGCCGCACCGCTTGTCGCCGTTCTCCCGGCCGGGTCACCATACACCAGGCGCGCCACGCCGGGCACCTGGCGGCTTGCCACGATCAACCCGGCGCACGCTGCCAGCGCGCATCCCACACACGCGATCGTGATCGCCCACATCCAATGCTTTCGAGACATCTGTCTCGTTCCTCCCTCCCGGCGAGCAGGGCACGGGTGGTGATTATAGCATTCCACGCAGAATGGAGCAAACGGTTCGCCCATTTGATCTTCACCCACTTTTCGAGTACAATACCGCCGCCGGGTAGTTGGGCACCGCGCGGCGATACACCGGATCGGTGTGCCCGGCTTTTGCTAGAGGGAGGACGATGGGCTGGGAAATGGTCGGCCACGACTGGGCCGTCACCTTGTTGAGCCGGCGGCTGGCTGCCGGCCGGGTGGCTCATGCGTACCTCTTTGCCGGGCCGCCGCGCATCGGCAAGACTCGGTTAGCCGTGCGCCTTGCTCAGGCCGTCAACTGTGATGGGCCACAGCCGCCCTGTGGCGAGTGCCAGGCATGTGTGCGCATTGCCAGGGCAGCGCACCCCGACGTTCGCCTGATCCGCGGCGAGGGGGCAGCCGGCAGCTTGAAAATCGATCAAATCCGCGATCTGCAGCATGAAGCTGTGCTGGCTCCCTATGCCGGCCGCTATCGCGTGTTTATCCTGAGGCACATCGACCTGGCTACCGTCGAGGCGGCGAATAGTCTGCTCAAGACGCTCGAAGAGCCGCCCCGCCACGTGATCCTCATCCTCACTGCCGTGTCTGCCGATGCGCTGCCGCCCACCGTTGTGTCACGCTGCCAGCGCCTCGACCTGCGCCGCGTATCGCTGCCCGAGATCGAAAAGACCCTCTGCGGGTCCGGCGCCGGCCAGGAAGCAGCGCGGCTGCTTGCCCACCTGTCTGCTGGACGCATCGGCTGGGCGCTCGACGTGCAGCACGACCCGTCGGTGATGGCACATCGCCGGGCTATACTGGACGAGATGGTCGGGCTGTTGAGTGCCAGGCGGGTGGAGCGTCTCGCCTTCGCCGAGCGCACCAGTCGTGATGTGGAAGCGTGCCGTCATGCGCTCGAGCTGTGGGCGAGTTGGTGGCGCGACCTGCTCCTCTTGCGTGCCGGTGGAGCGGGCAGCGAGGCGGCGCGGCATGTAGTGAATGTCGACCGCGTCGACGAGCTGTCCACGTTGGCCAGGCAGAGTGACCTGCACCGCGTGTACCGGGTGCTGGTAGCACTGACCAACGCCGTGGATCAGTTAGATGCGAATGTGAACGCGCGGCTGGCCGTCGAAGGCCTGCTGCTCAAGCTGCCACGCTATGACAGCCGCGTGTAATCAGAGAGGATAAAATAAAGATGCCGCAAATCGTCGGGGTGCGTTTCAACCCTGCAGGCAAGATTTACTATTTTGACCCCAAGGATCACCACGACGTGCAGGTCAAAGAGCACGTCGTCGTCGAAACCTCGCGTGGCGAGGAAGTCGGGCTGGTCGTGATCCCTCCGCGCGAGGTGCCAGAAGACGAGGTCACCCGCCGCCTGAAGCCAATCCTGCGCAAAGCGTCGCCTCTGGACCTGACACAGATGGCCTACTACAAGTACAAAGAACAGGATGCCCTCC
This sequence comes from Anaerolineae bacterium, assembly GCA_035461725.1. GTDB lineage: Bacteria > Chloroflexota > Anaerolineae > JAAYZQ01 > JAAYZQ01 > JAFGIA01. The sequence goes on along the minus strand of DATHUZ010000769.1, from coordinate 3,817 downwards.
TTCGCTGCCAGGAACAAGTCCTTGAGCACAATTTGCCGATGAAGCTGATCCGGGCCGAGTACAATTACGACGGCACCCGCCTCGTCTTTTTCTTTGCCTCTGAAAAACGGGTCGACTTTCGCAAACTGGTCCAGGATCTGGCGCGATCGTTTCGCGCACGGATCGAGCTGCGCCAGGTGGGGGTGCGCGACGAGGCCAAGCTGATGGGTGGGATCGGGCGCTGTGGCCTGGCTTTGTGCTGCTCGACGTGGCTGACCGATTTCAGCCCCGTATCGATCAAAATGGCCAAGCTGCAGGATCTGCCGCTCAGCCCCATGGACATTTCCGGCCTATGCGGCCGTCTGCTCTGCTGCCTGAGCTACGAGAGCGATCAATATGCGCAGGCGAAGGAACAACTGCCCAAGGTCGGCAAGACGATCGACACACCCCAGGGTCCGGGGAAGGTCGTCGAGGTCAACATTCTCAAGGAGACGGTCCAGGTCGAGCTAGAGACCCAGGTTATCGTCGAGATCACACAGGAGGAGCTGACTACTGCCGATGAGCCGCCCGAACAACGACCCAAGCGGCGACGGCGGAATTGAATAGGGGCGAGCACCCCACCCGCGCCACCGCATAGAACCGATTATCGCGGCTCGATCGAGATCCGGATGGCTGTTCTCTCCTGCCCGCCGATCTCTACATCGGCAAAAGTGGGAACACACACGACGTCCAGTCCATCGAGAGCGAGGAATCCACGCGCGATGGCGGCTGCCTTGAGCGCCTGGTTCACTGCTCCGGCACCGATCGCCTGGATCTCGGCGCGGCCCTGTTCGCGTACCACGCCGGCAATGGCACCTGCTACCGCTGTAGATCTCGAATTTGCTGCCACTCGGATAACGTCCGCCATCTAAATGCCTCCTTGTTCCCTCCCAGGGGGACTACTGTGCGGCTCTGAATGTGTCATACACCCACGAGCCGGGTGGCAGTTTGAACATCCTGGCACCCGAGGCTGGGCCCCGACTAGACTTGTTCTATTGTACACGATCCTGAAAAAATTGGCAAAATCCTTGGCGGTCGGTTCAGCGAGGTGCAACGATTGCCCTTCCGGAAAGCGCCGGGCGGTTCGGTAGACGATCTCGCCTGCCACCCGGCGCTTCCTGTATGCCTGGCTTACGCTTCCATCATGGGTTCATCACTTGGCATAGTCGACAGCCCGCGTCTCGCGAATCACCGTCACCTTGATCTGCCCCGGGTACTGCAAGTTTTCTTCTACCGACTTGGCCACGTCCTTCGAGAGCTGGATCGCGGCCAGGTCGTCGACCTGCTCCGGCTTGACCAGGATCCGGATCTCGCGGCCGGCCTGGATGGCGTACGACTCTTCGACGCCGGTGAACGAATTTGCGACCTCCTCGAGCGCCTTGATGCGCTTTACATAGGTCTCGATCGACTCGCGCCTCGCGCCGGGCCGTGCCCCCGAGATAGCGTCCGCCGACTCTACGATCACCGCCTCAAGCGACTCGGCCTCAGCCTCGGTGTGGTGCGCGGCAATCGCATTCACGACCTGTGCCGACACCCCGTAACGCCGCGCCAGGTCGGCCCCGATAATCGCGTGTGGCCCTTCCACCTCGTGGTCAATGGCCTTGCCCAGGTCGTGCAGCAGCGCGCCCGCCTTGGCCACCTGCACGTTGGCGCCCACCTCTGCCGCCAGGATGCCGGCAATGTGCGCGGTCTCGACTGCGTGAGCGAGCTGGTTCTGTCCATAGCTCGTGCGAAACTTGAGCCGGCCGAGCAGCTTGAGGATCTCGGGATGCAGCCCGGGCACACCGGCGTCGATTGCCGCCTGCTCGCCTGCCTCGCGGATGATCTGGTTCACCTCGTCCTTTGACTTGGCCACCACCTTTTCGATGCGCGCCGGGTGGATGCGGCCGTCGAGGATCAGCTTGTTGAGCGCCACGCGTGCCACTTCACGCCGCACCGGGTCGAAACAGGAGAGGATGACGGCCTCAGGCGTATCGTCGACCACCAGGTCGACGCCTGTCGCATTCTCCAGCGCACGGATGTTCCGGCCCTGCCGGCCGATGATCCGCCCCTTCATATCGTCGCTCGGCAGCGGCACCGTGGATACCGCCACCTCCGACACCTGATCGGAAGCGATGCGCTGAATCGCCAGGGTCACAATCTCTCTCGCACGGCGCTCGCCTTCCTCTCGGGCCTCGCTCTCCACCTGGCGGATCACGCGCGCCATATCCTGCCGTGCGTCCTGCTCTACCTTTTCCAGGAGCACCTGGCGCGCCTCCTCCACGGTCATGTTGGCCACCCGCTCCAGCTCGTCTGCCCGCTCCTTCTCCATCTTCTGTAGCTCGTTTTGCCGGCGGTCGAGGTTGCTCTGCCGCTGGTTCAACGTCTGCTGCCGCTTTTCCAGTTGCTCGGTGCGGTCATCGAGCTGCGCGCGCCGCCGCTGCAGGCGATCTTCTTCCTGGCGCAGCTCACGCTCGCGCTGCTTGATCTGTTGTTCTGCCTCATTTCTCAGTTTGAGCGCTTCGTCTCGCACCTCAACCAACTGCTGCTTCGCCTCGGTCTCGGCATCGGCCACGATCCGCTCGGCCCGGCGGTGCGCGCTATCTTCCATCATCTCGCTGCGCCGGTTAAAGTACCAGTAACCGCCCGCGGCACCCGCAGCCAGGCCGATGACGATGCCGACGACTAGTAGTATGATCTCCATCGGTTAGGAATCCTTTCGTTGGAATAGTCTAGATTTGGATAACCCGGCACGGTGTCAGTCCTACCCGGCTGCATGGAACTCGTTCCAGAAGGCATCCGTCACCTCCCGTGCCGTTTCATAGTCAAATCCCCGCCTGGCCAGGTACGCGACCAGCTTACGGTAGAAGGTGTCACGATCCGCGTCGCGCAGTTGCTCCGCCTTCTTGCGGCCACTGCGATGGGCGCTGTCCGATACATCTATCGGTTCCAGCACCCGATCGATGATCCGATCGTCGATGCCCTTCTGCCGCAGCTCGTGGCCAAGTGCCCGAGGCCCGCGGGGGCGAAAGCGTTCTCGATTTTCTACCCAGAACCGGGCGAATGCCTCATCGTCGAGTAACCCGGCCCTCTGCAGCCGTGCGATCACCGCCTCGGCGTGCTCCTCTGCCACCTCGTGCTGTTTCAGGTAGGTGCGCACTTCCGACTCGCTGCGTGGGCGATATCCCAGGTAGTCGAGGCAGCGGTTATACGCGCGCTCGACTGCGTCCTCCCCTTGCAGGCTCGCGATATCGGCATCCGACAGGAACTGCCCCTGCTTCAGCCTGGCTGCCACGACGTCGGGCAGCCCGAAACCAAAGCGCCCGTCAAGGTAGACGTTCACCCGGTGTGGATTCTTTTTTTGATACTTCAGGGCTGTGATCGTGCCCGCCATACACTCCATCTCGAAACGCCGCTGTCCACGGCAACCAATGATCATCAGTGGCCATGATCGCATAGGGGCGACAGCCGTTCGCTGTTCCAGGACAGCCGTCGTGTCGAGTTGACCGGAGGTGATCGGGTACCGGCACCAGGGCCGGTCCTTGCAGCAGAGCACCACGTCGAGGCTTCGATTGTCTACAGCATTTGTTCTATTCTATCCTCTGGTGAGCGGCGAGCTCGGCCAGGGCTGTATCTAAAAGTGCCTGTAGTACTGTCTCCGCGTATGGTCAAGACCCGTTCCCTTGCTGAAGGTCGAGAGCGGGCCGCTCGGTCTCTGGCTGTCGCACCCTGTCAACGGTCTGGCGCCACAGCATCAATTTTTCCAGGATGACCGCGTTGATGCCTCAAAGCAGTGGGCGGTCAATCCTCTTCTTCGAAT
>DATHUZ010000768.1:0-5067 GCA_035461725.1 Anaerolineae bacterium | reverse complement strand
CGATGAAACTGAGGCCGTCGATGATGCGTACCTCCATGCCCTCGTCGTGGGCTCGGGCCAGGATGCGGATGACCGAAGACTCGCCCACGAGGGGATGGCCTGGCACGGCATACACGACGCCGCCCGGCCGGCGCCCGAGATGCAGAATACGCGCCGCGATGGCCTCGTACACCTGGCCGAAATCCTCCATTTCCTCATACATGGCGTCAAAGGTGTGCGTTCGCAGTCCGGCGGGCAGGTGCGCCACGGTGGGGTGGAGGCCAGTGCGCAAATAGATCTCGCCGGCCCGCGACAGGAGATCCCACGCCTGGCGGGTGAGGGTGCCCGGATCGCCTGGTCCGAGTCCCAGGATGGTGATGCTCATCTCATGGACCCCACGACATGCTCTCGTCATACCAGGGCTGGGTGGGGGCGGCCGGCAGGTTAAAGAGCTTGACCGGCGCGCTGCCGTCGAGGCCGGTGGCCCACACGGCCCAGCCTCCCCCTCGGTTAGAGGCAAAGGCGATCATCTTGCCGTCGGGCGAGAAGGTGCCGAGGCCGTCGTCAGAGCCGGCGCTGTTCGACAGGTTGCGCGGCGCGCCGCCCCCGGCGCCGATGAGGTACACTTCCCAGTTCCCCGACTCCTGGCTCATGAACACGATCTGGCTGCCATAGCTATCGGTGGCGCGCATGTCGGTGCTGCCCGGGTGGACCATGGATGGGTGGCCATCCCAGCTCGGCATGCGATAGATGCCACACTTGGAGCCGCCACCGGCCTCCCAGTAGTTGCAGCCGGTAAATGCCAGCCAGTCATCGTCCATCCATACCGGTGACTTGCCCTGGATCTGGCGGCCTTCGTACGCCACCGTATCCTCTGCCGTTGGCTGCCCGCTGGTCAAGCCCTGGATGTAGAGCATGTTGCCAAACTGTGGCAGGCCATGGTGAATCGAATCGTACACGAACCGGCCGGGATCGCCCGGCGACCAGAAGGGATGATAATCGTCAGTGAATGACGATTGGTCGTTCAGGATCCGGCCCGAGTTCGCGTCGACGTTCAGCACACTCGCCCGGGCGCCACCTTCGCCGTTGGCAATGATCTGGGCCCCGTCACGGCGAAAGTCAGGATGGCGAAGGCCCGGAATGGGCGAAACGGTGTCCTGCCCCGTGGCGGCGTCGACGATGTGCAGCGTGCCGCCGGCGCTGTAGACGATCCGCCCCGAAACCGCTGGCGGTGGCGGGCTCGTCGGCGCGACCGTCGGCTCGGGCGTGTTCGTGGGCCCTTGGGTGGGAGGCGCACTGGTGTCGGCCGGCGGCGGGACAGGGGTGTCGGTAGATGCCGGTACCGTGGCGGTCGGCTCGGGCGTGTCCGTCGGCACCGGCTCGGGCGTGTGACTCGGCTCCGGTGTCGCCGTGGGCTCGGGTGAGAACGTGGCTGTCGGCTCTGGAACGGACGTGTCGCTCGCCGACGGCGTATCTGTGGCGAAAGGGGCCAGGGTGCTGGTGGGCGCGTCGGTGACCAGGCCGGCGACCGGACCGGACACCTCGACGGTGGACGGTGTGAGCCGAGGTGTGCCATCTCCATCCTGCCCGGAGAGAAAAAAGAAGACTCCCACGCCGACAGCGGCGACGATGACCAGGCTGAAGAGCAGTGCGCGTGGTGCACGACGAGTGCGCTGTGGTGGAGCGGACACCCTGGTGACGCCGGCGGGGCGACCGGCCGGCATCGCCGGCACGCCGGCAGGGCCGATGGTGCGAGCAACGGCGAGGCCGGCAGGGGAGGGGTTCTGTTCGTGAAGGGCGGCGAGCATGTCGCCCGGGGTCTGGTAACGCCGGGCAGGATCCTTGGCGACGGCGCGCCGGATAATGGCTTCGATCCACGCCGGGACGTCGAGGCGCACCTCGCTCAACGGAGCCGGATCGACTTCGATCTGCTGGCGCAGCACGGCCCACGGATTGTCGCCGTCAAAGGGGGGCGCGCCGGCGAGCATCTCGTAGGTCAGCAGGCCAAGAGCATAGAGGTCCGACCGGACGTCGGCCCCGGAACCGCGGGCCATTTCGGGCGAAATGTAGCGCGGCGTACCCATAAACACGCCACTTTGAGTGAGCCCAACTGCGGCATCCATGCGGGCGATGCCAAAATCCATGATTTTGACGGTGCCGCCAGGGGTGATCATCAGGTTGGCAGGCTTGATGTCGCGATGAACGATGCCTGCCTGGTACGCTGCTTCGAGGCCGGCACACGCCTGCTGGACGTACGAGAGCGCTTCTTCCACCGGCAGGCCGCCACGGCGCTCGATGAGCTGCTCGAGGGTAAGGCCCTCGACAAACTCCATGACCAGAAAGTGACTGCTGTTTTCAATGCCGTGATCGAGGATGCGGACGATGTTGGGGTGTTGCAGCCGCTCCGCCAGGCTCGCCTCGCGCCGGAAGCGCTCGACGTAGCGGGCGTCCTCGGTGAACTGCTCGCTCAGGACCTTGATCGCCACGATCTCGTTCGTATCGATGTTGCGCCCGAGATACACCGTAGCAAATCCCCCGGACCCTACCTTGTCATAGATCTTGTATTTGCCCTTGAGGACCCGGCCGATCATCTCCCCCTCCCCCGCTACTGCTCTGTGTGTCCAACCGGATAATGGCTGGGGTGCTGCGCCGTCGTCGAGCGCGCCATGGCCGCGCCCGGGTCGATGGCTACAGTATACTCACTTTTGCCCAATCCTGCAACCTTGTGCGCGGCACCCTCAGCGCCAGGTGACGTCGCCCTGGAGGTGGGGCGATAGATCCGAGTCCATGAACGCCTCAAAGGCGGCACGCTCGGCGCGCACCGTCGTGCCAGGGCCGTGCCCGGGGAGGAGTTGCGTGCCGTCGGGCCAGGTGAAAACGGTGCAAGCCAGCGAGGTGAGGCTTTGGCGCAGCTCGGCATGGGACTTTGTATGGCCGGGACCGCCAGGAAAGATCGCGTCGCCGACGAGGGCCCACTCTGACGTATGCTTCCGGCGGCCACGCGTTTGGACAGGCAGAAGACAGATGCTGCCGGGCGTGTGCCCGGGCACGTGCACCACGCGCAGGCGGCCCTGGCCCACCTCTATCTGCATGCTGTCGACGAGTGGAAAGTCGGCCTTCAGGCCGAAAGAGGACTCGAGGGTAGATGCATCAGCAGGGTGCACGCCTACCGGGGCCTCGCTGATGCTGCAGACCGCCTCCAGCGCACCGACGTGGTCGGGGTGGCCGTGGGTGACGAGAATGCAGCACAGCGGGGCGGTCCCGACCGCCTCCAAAATCGCGTCGGGATCCGCACCCGGATCGACCACCGCTACCTGCCCGGTTACCAGGCACCGGACGAGATAGCAATTCATCGGCCACGGACCGACCTCCAGCCTTTGTACGTCGAGGGTCATGGGCACCACCCTTTGCACCGCGCAGGATAGGGATATGATACCACAAGCCCAGGCGGAAGACAAGAGATGCGTCGCCGGGGACGAGCTTTTTTGACAAATTGGGGCTTGTGGGATATACTACCAGGCGTCACTGGACGCGGGGCTGTAGCTCAGCTGGGAGAGCGGTACAATCGCACTGTACAGGCCAGGGGTTCGAGTCCCCTCAGCTCCACCAGGCGATATGAGGTTGGATCGCAATCGATAGTTCACGTGCGGGCTCGTGGGGCTGTAGCGCAGTTGGGAGCGCGTCTGAATGGCATTCAGAAGGTCAGGGGTTCGAATCCCCTCAGCTCCACCAGAATAGCAGGGAGTACGGAAACCCCCTTCGCCATGGCGAGGGGGGTTTGCCATACCTGGAGAAGGAGAGCAACGATGGACAAAACGATCGAGACATCGCTCGGAAGGATTCACGCACACGTGGAGGGCAGCGGGCCGGCCATTCTGCTGGCCCACGGCTACCACCCGGAGAACACGTGGGCTGTGTGGGAAAATAACGTGTCGGCCCTCGCCGGCGCCGGCTTTACCGTGTATGCTCTCGACCTGATCGGATACGGCGAGTCGGGCGGTGCGCAGTTGGACCACGAGCAGCAGGCCCGGGCGCTGCTCGAGCTAATGGACGTCGAGCGCATCGACTCGGCGGTGGTAGGCGGTGTGTCGTGGGGTGGGCTGGTCGCGCTCCAGGTCGCCCTGACGGCGCCAGAACGCGTGGCGCGGCTCATCCTGGTGGATAGTGCCGGCGCGGGGCAGATGCCGGAGGAGAGGCTGGAAAAGATTGACTGCCCAACCCTGGTGGTGTGGGGAGAAGATGACTCGGTGATCCCGGTGGTGAACGCGGCGTGGTTTGGCGCCGTGCTGCCCAATGCGCAGGTCGAGGTGATCCCCGACGTGACCGAGCAAGAAGGGGTGCCGCCGTGGGCTGGGCACCATCCCATGCGCTTCAAGCCTGAGGCTTTCAACCGCATCGCCGTTGACTTTTTGCGGTCGGGAACGGCGCGCCAGGCGGGAGCAAAGGGATCAGGGTAGGGGGATGTGGCGACAGGTGTGGGATAGGGTCCTCGACCTGGCCTCAGGTCAGCAGCGGCATCGGCCGGGGGAAACTGCTGTCGGTCGCCTGCAGTGGACAGTCCCCCGGCACGACGTGACCGCCTTTGCCGGCCAGATCGACCTGGATCCGCTGGGTGCCATCGAGTCGGCGCCGGTGTGGATGACCCGCGCCGAGCGGCTGCTGCTCTACACACTGGCCTTCTGCCTACGCCCCCGGCGCTACCTGGAGATCGGCACCTACCAGGGCGGCTCGGCTCTACTGGTGAGCAGTGCCCTGCAGTCGTTGGGCAGCGACGGGCGCATCTATTGCGTCGAACCCCGGCCGGCCATCGCGCCTGAGCACTGGCGGCTGCTGGAAGCGCGGACGACGCTGGTGAAGGGCTATTCCCCCGCGATCCTGCCCGAGGCGGTGCGCCTGGCGGGCGGCCGCTTTGACCTGGCGTTGGTGGACGGCGACCACACCCACGAGGGGGTGCTGGCCGATGCCGGTGGCCTGCTGCCTTGCGTACAGCACGGCGGCTATCTCCTCTTTCACGACAGCTTTCATCCCGACGTGGCGCGCGCCATCGACGAGTTTGTCGAGGCGCACCCCGACGAGGTGGTCGACCTG
>DATHUZ010000767.1:0-1575 GCA_035461725.1 Anaerolineae bacterium | reverse complement strand
GCCGCCGGTGAGCGGCACCCGCGGCTCGGGCACGATCTTTTTTTCGGGCTGCACGGGGCGCTGCCGCTTCTGCCAGAACTATCCGATCAGCCAGCTCGGCTATGGCGACGTGGTGAGTGTAGAGCGGCTGGGCAACATGATGGTCGAGCTGCAGCGCAAGGGTGCCCACAACATCAACCTCGTGACGCCGACGCACTATATGCCGGCGATCCTCGGCGCCGTGACCCACGCCGCCGGGCGAGGGCTGCGGCTGCCGCTGGTATACAACACGAGCGGCTACGAGCGGCCCGAGATGCTGCGCCTGCTGGAAAGCGTGGTGGACGTATGGCTGCCCGACGCCAAGTATGCTGATCATGCCGTGGCGCAGCGCCTGTCAGGGTTCAAGGATTACGTCGAGCATGACCGTGCGGCCTTGGTCGAGATCTATCGCCAGGTGGGCGACGAGCTGGTGCTCGACGATCTGGGAATCGCGCGGCGCGGCATGATCGTGCGCCACATGGTGCTCCCTGACGAGCTGGCTGGGACCAAAGAGGTACTTTCCTGGATCGCCCGCGCGCTCTCGCCCAACGTGCACGTCAGCCTGATGGACCAGTACTTTCCCGCCCACCGCGCGGTGGGCGATCCGGTTCTCGGCCGGCGCATCACAGCCGAAGAGTACGAAGCTGCCCTCGATGCGTTCGAAGCCGCCGGGCTGGAGCACGGCTGGCAGCAGGACGACGTGCTCGAGACTGGATATTAGGGGTGCTTCGCATGCCGGACTGTGGTCCAGCAAGAGCAATCTTGGATTGCTGAGACCAGATATCAGGGGCGCCAGGCGGGCACCTGGTCGTTTGTGCCCTCACCGGTCAGCCGGACGACGTCAGAGCCGTCGGCGGCCATGACATAGATGTCCCACTCGCCCTCGCGGTCAGAGTAGAAGGCGATGCGACTGCCGTCGGGCGACCAGGTGGGGCCCAGCTCGGTGGAGAAGGGCGCCCTGGTGAGATTCACCGGCTCGCCGCCGCCCACACCCACGACATAGATCTCGGCATAGCCATCACGCAGGCTGACAAAGGCGATCCTGCCCCCATCGGGCGACCAGGCCGGGTGATCGTCGTCGGCGGGGTGGCTGGTGAGGCGCAGCAATCCCGAGCCATCCCGGTTCATGATATAGATCTCCCAATTGCCGTCGCGCTTGGACGCAAAGGCCAGGCGTGAAGAATCGGGCGACCAGGACGGATAGAGGTCGGAGGCATCTTCCCACCACGTAAGGCGGCGCAGGTCGGTGCCGTCAGGACGGATCATGTAGAGCTCCCAATAGGGGCCGTCGCGCACCGAGGCAAAGGCGATCCACTCGCCGTCGGGTGACCAGGCGGGCGAGTGATCCATCGGCTCGTCGGAGGTCAGGTTGACGGCGTTCTCCCCGTCCAGATCCATCACCCAGATGTCGTCGCTGCCTGCCTGGTCGGACACGAACGCGATCCGATCCCCGGAGGGGGACCAGGAGGGTGCCGACAGGAAGGTGGTCTGTCCGGGTGCAAGCAGGGTGCGGCTGCTGCCATCGTTGTTCATGACGTACAAGGACCAGGCCGGCTG
>DATHUZ010000766.1:0-3864 GCA_035461725.1 Anaerolineae bacterium | reverse complement strand
ACCAACCGCAGCACCGATCGTACTGCCGACCTGGCCACCACCCGTACTACTGAGCTCATCACCAACCGTGGCGTCAACCGCCTCACCGCCAACAGCGCCTCTTTTGCACCGGCCCTCGTGCCCCACACCACTTTTGCCGAGCGCGACCGTTCCGGGATCATTACCTACACGGTGCAGAGCGGCGACAATGTCTGGTCGATTGCCACCGGCTTTGAGCTCGAGCCGCAGACGGTCCTATGGGCGAATCCCAAGGTCGAGTCGTCACCTGATCTGCTCAGCGTAGGGCAAAAGCTGATCATCCCCCCGGTAGACGGCATCTGGTATACCGTCGCCAAGGGAGACACCGTCGAGAGCCTCGCGAAAAAATACAAAACAACTGTCGAAAAAGTCGTCGGATTTGCCGGGAACCAGCTCGAGGAGCCGTACACCCTGGCCGCCGGCCAGCAGATCATGCTCCCTGACGGCCAAAAGCAGATCGTCGTGCCCGTCAACCGCTACCCCATGACGAGGGTCGGCACGGCACCCAAAGGGGCGCCCAAGGGCAGCGGCCGGTTCGCCTGGCCTGCGAGCGGCATGCTGAGCCAGGGGTTCTGGGCAGGTCACAGTGGCATCGACGTCGCCAGCCGCACCGGCGTTCCGATCCGGGCTGCTGACGATGGCTACGTCCAGCTCGCCGGGCGCGATACGTGGGGATACGGCTTGCAGGTCGTCGTCGACCATGGCAACGGCTATATGACGCGCTACGCGCACCTCAACGACATCAAGGTCAAGGCCGGCGACTTTGTGACCAAGGGCCAGCTTCTGGGAGGTATGGGCTGCACCGGTCGCTGCACCGGACCGCACCTCCACTTCGAAGTGCTGCTCAACGGCGTCCCGCGCAACCCGCTCGGCTTTTTACCATAACTATTCTACGCTTCACAAAAGGGCGCGAGAGAGATCTCGCGCCCTTTTTTCATCCCCCCTTCATCCAGGCCCTCACCCGCCGATGGCAGACCGAGCCTTCCCCCCCGGCTTCACAGGGGCAGGGCAGTCACATCCCTCATTTTTGTGGCTGGCGCGTTTGACGATTTGGGCCTTTTGGAGTATACTATACGTACTTCGGGGCGTGGCGCAGTCCGGTCAGCGCGCATCGTTTGGGACGATGAAGTCGGAGGTTCAAATCCTCTCGCCCCGACCTTGGCCCGGCGATGTGCGGGAGTAGCGCAGTGGTAGCGCACCTGCCTTCCAAGCAGGCTGTCGCGGGTTCGAATCCCGTCTCCCGCTCTACAGTGGCCCGACGGCCCCGGCTACTCGCCTCAATTTCGTGCGCACGAAATCGAGGTCCATAGCCGGGGCCGTGTCGATCGCGTCCCGGACGACGCTCGTCAGGGCTATCGCCGGCAGTGCCGGCCGGAAAGGTGAGGAGCCATGATCCCGCTGCAGCTGCGCGTCCACAATTTCATGTGCTATCGCGAGATGCCTGCCCTCAGTTTCGACGGCATCCACCTGGCATGCCTCGCGGGTGCCAACGGTCATGGCAAGTCGGCCTTGCTCGACGCCATGACGTGGGCCGTGTGGGGCAGGGCCCGCGCCAAGCGTGACGACGAGCTGATTCACCTCGGCGAGTCCGAGATGGAGGTCGAGTTCACGTTTGCCCTCGGCGGCAACGTCTACCGCGTCATTCGCAAGCGCGACAGCACCGGCCGCGGCCGCTCCGTCCTTGACCTCCAGGTGCAGGCGCCAGGATCCGGCTCTGCTGAGCCTGGCGAGTTTCGATCTATTGCCGAGGCGGGTATCCGCGCCACCCAGCAGGCGATCGTCGACCTGCTGCGCATGGACTATGACACCTTTACCAACTCGGCGTTTCTCCTGCAGGGCAAGGCCGATGCGTTCACCATGCGCACCCCGACAGAGCGCAAACAGGTGCTGGCCGAGATCCTGGGCTTGAGCCGCTACGACGAGTACGAACAGCGGGCGCGCGACAGAGCGCGCGAGAAGGAACGCCACGTAGCCGAGCTCGACGCCCTGCTGCGCGATATCGACCGTGAGGTAGCCCGCCGCCCCGAGTACGAAGCCGAGTTGGCCGCGGCCACCGGGCGCGTTGCCGAGGTGGGCAACGCGGTGCGCGAGGCCGAAGCAGCACTCCACGCCCTGCGTGTCGATCAACAGGCACTCGAGCACCAGCAGTCCCTCCTGCGCGACCTGGAGCGCCGGATGTCACAGGCCGAACGCGACGTGGCCGACGTCGAGGTACAGATTACCGATCGCCAGGTACGCGTCGACACCTACGAAACGGTGTTGGCCCGCCGCGACGAAGTAGAGTCGGGCTGGGCCGCGCTCTGTGCGGCGCGCGAGCAAGAGGCCGCGTGGAACGCGCGGCTGGCCGAGTATACCCGCGCCCAGGAAGAGCGACGCCAGCTCGAGCGCCAGGTGGATGCCGCTCGCCATGCGCTGGAGCTCGCGCGTGGGCAGATCGCCTCCCGCGAGCAGGACCTGCTGCGCCGCGCGCAACAGATCCAGAGCCTGGCGGATCAGCTCGCCGAGCTACAGCTCCGCCTGCAGAAGCTGCAGGCCAGGCAGCAAGAGCGCGACGAGAATCGGCTCGCCCTGCAGGCCCTGGCCGAAGAGTCGGCGGGGCTAAAGGTGCGCAACGATCAGTTGCACGCCGAGATGCTTGCCCTCCGCCAGAAGCTCGACATGCTCCAGGGGGAACCGGGTACGGCTGCCTGTCCCGTCTGTGGCCAGGCACTGTCGGACCAGCACCGGACAAGCCTGGCCTCCGAGTTCGAAGGCGAGGGGAACCGCCTGCGAGACGCGCATCGTGCCAACTCGGCGCGCCGCCAAGAGATCGAATCCAACACAGAGCAGTTGCAGGCCGAGATCAAGCATCTCGACCGCGAGCTGGCCGCCCTGCCCGCCCAGCAGCGGCGCGAGGCGCAGCTAGACCAGTCGCTGGACGAAGCGCGCCGCGCAGCAGCCGAGCTCGAAGCGGTGCAGGGCGAGCTGGCGGGCATCGACGCCCAGATCGAGCGCCGCGAGTTCGCACCCGAAGCACAGGAAGCGCTGCAGCGCCTTGATCTCCAGATCGACGCCGTGGGCTACGACCCCAAAGCGCATCGGGCCACCCGCGATCGTGCCCTGGAACTCGAGCGCTTCGAGGCCGAGCACCGTCGCCTGGAAACGGCTGTCGAGCGCGTCGACGACGAGCGGGCGCAACTAAAGGCCCTGCGCGAGCGCCTGGCACGTTGGCAGGAGACGCTTGCCGGCGACCGCGCCCGCCGCAAAGAGCTGACAGACGCGGTCAAGCGCCTGCCCGACGTGGTCGCCCAGGTCAAGCGCCATGCCAGCGCGCTCGACGACCTGCAGCACCGTTCCTCTCGGGCTCGCCAGGAGCTCGGCGCCGCCCAGCAAAAGATCGACCATTGCGACTATCTTTCCCAGGAACGCGAGCGGCGCGTGGTCGACCGCCAGCGCGCGGCTGAAGAAAAGGCCGTATTCGACGACCTGCGGCAGGCGTTCGGCAAGAAGGGGATTCAGGCCATGATCATCGAGACGGCCATCCCCGAGATCGAGTACGAGGCCAACCGCCTGTTGGCACGCATGACCGACGGCAGGATGCACGTGCGCATCGAGACCCAGCGCGAGCTGGTGTCGGGCGACACCGCCGAGACGCTCGACATCAAGATCGCTGACGAGCTGGGCACGCGGGCCTACGAGCTCTTTTCCGGCGGCGAGGCGTTCCGCGTCAACTTTGCCATCCGCATCGCCCTCAGCAAGCTGCTGGCACGCCGCGCCGGTGCCCAGCTCCAGATGCTCGTCGTCGACGAGGGCTTTGGCACCCAGGACGCCGATGGCCGCGCCCGCCTCGTCGATGCCATCAACTCC
>DATHUZ010000765.1:0-4680 GCA_035461725.1 Anaerolineae bacterium | reverse complement strand
GGGACGCAGCGCGCGCAGCCAGGCCATACAGGCCGCGGTCACGGAAATAGAGGGCGATCCGGGCCAGGTTGAGCGGCTGGCCCCACACGGCGTCGAGCGTATCTTCGAACGCAGAGAGCGCGGGCCGGCGGAGGCCGACGTCCAGGAGCGCCTCCCCACGGCGCATGTCGGGCCGCGTACTCAGGGCGCCGGGCAGCGCGAGCGACCGGGTGCCCGTCGGCACCTGCGTCCACCCCTGAAGCCATGACAGGATCTCGCCCTCTACCTGCGCCCTGTCCCACGCGGGGGCGTCGACCGGTGCGACGACGAGGCGGCCGGCAGTCAGACTGTCACCGGAGCGCACCTGCTTGGCGCGCAAGGCATAGTACTCGTTGGGGTTGCTGGCGATCAGCCGGTCCCACTGTTTCCCCCCGGGCGTCGAGCCTGCAGGCACCTCGGCCACCTTGCCGGCCCAGTAAAGCGCCTTGGCACGGTAGGCAGAGTTGGGATACTTTTCGACGAGCGCCAGCCAGTTGGCTGCCCCCGCCGCCGGGTTGCCGGCCCGGTAGAGAGAAAAGCCCGCACGCCAGAGCGCATGGTCCGCCTCGTCGAACGCCGGGAAGGTGGCCTGCACCTCCTGGAAAAGCGCGGCAGCCTCCGTGTAGCGCGCTTCGCCTTCGCGGAGCCTGGCCGAGCGCCAGAGCGCATGGGGCGCCTGGTCGGACTCGGGGAAAAAGGCAGCCATGTCACGATAGACTCGTATGGCCGCGTCGTTCTCGCCCAGCGACACCAGTGCCGCCCCTTTTTCCAACCACGCCTTGGGCACCCACTCGCTCTCGGGGTACCCCGAAATCAGGGCATTGAGCGTGGCGATCGCGGCCTGGTGGTCCTCGACGGCGCGCTGCGCGAGGGCCTTGTAATAGAGCGCTTCCCCGGCCCGGGGGGCCGCTGTCCCTGCCAGGTAACGGTCAAAGGCACGGATGCCGGCGCCATAGGCGTCGGGGTAGGTGGCGCCGGCGTGGTAATCGATCAGGCCCCGCTGGAACTCGTCGACAGGCACGCCGGCATCGACCAGCTCCACGAGCGACAGGTAGGCGAACTCGGCGTCGGGGTAGCGGTTCACGTTGCGTTTGTAACGTGCTTGGGCCGCGTCGACGTCACCTGCCAACTCGAGCGCCTGGCCCGCCTGGTACTCGATGCGGGCGCGATAGCTCTCGATGCGCGCGATGGCCAGGATAGCATCGTACTCGGCCACGGCCTCGGCATACGCCTCGCGTGCCACAAAGATGCCTGCCCGTTTTTCGCGGAGACCAACCTGGACGGAAGCGTCAGAGGTGGCCGAAATGGCCGCGGCATAGGCCGCCAGCGCGGCGTCGCGTGCCGGCTCGGGACTGGATGCCGTGGCCGACAGGCTCGCGTGGCAGTCCCCGATCGCCGTGTAGGCGACGTCGGCCAGGGTGGTATCGAGCGCCAGGTACGCCTCGTAGCTGTCAATGGCCGGTGCACAGAGCTCTGCCGCCTGGTAGGCGCGCGCGGCCATGAAAAGGGCGGTGGGCTGCCGCTCGTCGTCAGGGTGCGCAGAGAGAAAGGCCTCGCTGGCGGCAGCCGCCGCCACATAGTCCCGGTTCTCGAGGTAGCTCTCAGCCAGCCCAAACTGTGCCTCGCGTTGCACCTCGGCGGGCGGGGATTGGTCGAGCACTGACCGGTAGGCGGTGATCGCCTCGTCGTAGCGGCCGTTGTGTTGGTGTTGGCGGGCAGCGGCCAGCCACGACGACACGTCTGGCTGGGCGCCAGGGGTGGTGCCGGCAGTGGCCGTGGACGTGGTGGTGAAGGTGGGGGTGGAGGAAGGGGTGCGGGTTGGCGTGCCGGTGGGGCTGGGCGTGGCGGTAGGCGCCGGCGTATCTGTCACGGTGGGGGTGAGCGTGCGAGTCGGAACGAGGGGTGTGGCGGTATCTGCGGGCGCGGGCGTGGTGGCGATATCTGCCACCGCCTCTGTAGGTGCCAGGGGTGTGGGCGTCGCCGGCGCTTCGCTGCATCCGACAAGCCACACCACCAGGACACTGAGAAGAGTTATGAACACAGGTACGACGCGTTTCTTTTGGTCGCGCATGGGGGCTATTATCCCCTGAATGCTCTCTCTTGTCAACCCACCCGATCCGATCCGCCAGGCCTTCAGGTCACCATGGTATGCTCAGGGCACGTCTGTAACACAATCCTCCGGATTGTGCCAGGTCGCAACCCGCAGGGTGACGGAACGTGCGGCGTGGGTGGGCAACAGGGCTTTGCCACATGGGACGCCTTGCGCTATAATGGTGCTGGCCAAACCTGCAAAAAGGAGACGGACCATGCCAACGATCGATATCGCGGAGCAGAGCATCTTTTACACAGACAAGGGCTCGGGAGATGCGCTGCTGATCCTGGCCGACCATCTCCACTCGTCCCACGCATATACGCGCGAAATCGACCACTTTGCAGAGCGCTTCCGCGTCGTATCCTTTGACTATCCCGGGACGGGACAGTCTACGCGCGGGGTCAAGTACCTGGACGAGTACCAGGTCGACCTGTGGGGCTTCCGGGCCGACCTGGCCTGTCACCTGCTGATGGCCCTCGACATCGGCGCGTGCAGCGTGCTCGGCACGGGCGGCGGCGCACTTGGTGCACTCCACTTTGCCGGGAAACAGGCGCGCCAGCATGAGCTGATGACCAGGTGGGTGATTGCCGACAGTTTTCTTGCCGACCTGGACGGCAGGACACTGCACCGCACGCTCGACGTGCGCGAGCACTACTATATGCGGCGGGGCCGGTGGCTGGAGGAGCAGCACGGCGAGGATTGGCGGCAGGTGGTCGATTGGGACACGGCCTTCCTGCGGGAGGTGGCGGACCGCGGCGGCTACAAGGTGCCCGACTTTGTGCTGAAGAGTATCGCGTGCCCCGTCCTGCTCACAGGGCACCTGCAGGACCCCATCAGGCCCGGCATCGCCCAGGAGTATGCCCGCATCTCGGGACTGGTGCCTGATTGCACGATCTATCTCGACAGCAGCGCCGGACACCCGCACATCGAGCAGCCGTTCATGTGGAGCAACCCGGCCAGGTTTTTCCAGATCGTGGATCTCTTTTTGACGGTGGGTACGGAACAGGTATGACCGCGGCGACGAGGGGGCAGCAGCTCTCAGCACTGGTGCGCATGGCGCGGCCGACGACGCTGCCCGGCGGCATCCTGGCCTACGTGGTGGGCGCAGCGATGGGCTACGGGCACGCGGGCTCGTTCGATTGGGGGCTGGCGGCGGTGGGATTGGTCGTGACCGAGGTGACGAACCTGGTGGCCAGCTATGCCGACGAGTATGCCGACGTCGACACGGACACGCTGGCGCGCCGCACGCGGTTCTCGGGCGGCAGCGGGGTGCTGCCCGCGGGGATCGTGCCGGCAGCCTGGGCACTGCGCGCAGCGGCCTTGTCGGCGGGCGCCTCGGTGCTGCTGACGACGGCGTTGATTGCGGCCGGCGTGCTATCGCCGCACGTTGCCTGGATCGTGGGACTGGGATTGGTGGGCGGGTGGTTCTATGCCATGCCCCCGGTGCAAATGGAGCGGCGCGGGCTGGGGGAGATCGACAATGCGCTGATCGGCGGCATCCTGATGCCGCTGATGGGCTACACAGTGCAGGTGGGGCGGCCGAGCCTGGACGCGTTCCTCGCCCTGCTGCCGGTTTTCTTGCTGGTGTTGGCTAACCTGCTGGGGGTGCACTGGCCTGACAGGGAGGCAGACGCCGCGGTCGGCAAGCGCTCGCTGGTGGTGATCGCGGGGGAGAAGGTGCGGCCCCTGCACCACGCACTCGTCGCGACGTCGTACCTGCTGGCCCTGGCGCTCACCGGGCCGGTCCTGCCGGTAGCGGTGACCGCCGGGCTGGTATGCGCGCTGCCCCTAAACGTCTGGTCGACGGTAACCTTGGCGCGGCAGCGCTCGACCGTGCCAAGCGCGGTGGCCATGGCGGGCTCGCTCGCCCTGGCCGCCGCCGGCTGGGTGGTGGTCGCGACAGGGCCAACTCTTTAATTCTGTAGCCGCTGGCCCGGGGGGGCGAAGCAAAAGCCTGGTAAGAATGTCGACTGCCAATCGCTTCCGTTGAGAGGAATTTGCTTTCCTGGAAACAACCACCGGGCAACGGGAGATCGGTGCCCGGCTTGCGCTTTCGGTACGATTGCTGCCGATTTCCGCATGGGGCCAGCAACGGGATGGGGCACCGGGTGGTGGCGGGATGCAACCGGGATCACGGAGTGACTTGCAGGACGGCTGAGGCTGGTTCGTGCAGCGGTGGTGGCAGAGTGGTGGCTGAAACAGCCCTACTGCGCAAAGCAGCCCCGCTTGCACCGGATGACGATCTATGTTAAAATAACGCACGGCTTGCACGGCCGGCCGAGACGTCCGGGTGCAGCCGTCTAGCTAGAGAGGGGCGATGACACAACTGCAGGGTGCGCCGAGCCATTCGCCAGGGATGCGGGAAGGTGATCTCTTCCGCGCGATCCGCTCTCTGTGCCTGCGTCGCACCACGCCACAGGCAGCACGCCGCTCTCACGTCTCATACATGACGGTTTTCCCACGCCATCTTGCACGGAGCGAGGTCGATCTATGCCCTGCCTGACGATTCTATCCGCAGAAGAAGTTGAGGCGATCCACGACGCCACCCTCCGAGTTTTGTCAGAGGTGGG
>DATHUZ010000764.1:0-11578 GCA_035461725.1 Anaerolineae bacterium | reverse complement strand
GAGCTGGCCCTGGCGCGCAGCCGGGCTGCCAACCGCGAGCTCCAGGCCGCGCAGGCCGCGCTCCACGAGCGCTTTGCCGCCGAGCAGGCCCAGCGCGCCGAGCTGGAGCGACTGATGCACGCCGAGCAGGCCCAGCGCGAGCGACTGCAGCGTATCCTCGACAGCGTGCGCGCCGCGGCGGCCACGCTCAACGTGAGCGCCGCCGAAATCCTCGCCGCCACCACGCAGCAGGTCGCCAGCTCCGGCCAGCAGTCTGCCGAGCTGGCGCAGACGACAACCACGGTGGACGAGGTCAAGATCATTGCCAGCGAGTCGGTGGCGCGCGCGCAAGAAGTGGCCGGCGCCGCGGAGCGCACCGTCCAGGTGTCCCGTGCCGGCGAGACCGCCGTGCGGCAGATGGTCGAGAGCATGGGGCGCATCAAGCGCCAGGTGGAAGACATCGCCGGGCACATCCTCGCCCTGTCGCGCCGCACTCAGCAGGTCGGTGAGATCATTGCCACCGTCGGCGACCTGGCGTCGCAGTCAAACATGCTGGCGCTGAACGCGTCGGTGGAGGCCGCGCGGGCGGGCGAGCACGGCAAGGGCTTTGCCGTCGTCGCCCAGGAGGTGCGCTCACTCGCCGAACAATCCAAACAGGCCACCGTCCAGGTGCGCGCGCTGCTGGAAGAGATCCAACAGGGCACCAACACCACCGTGATGGCGACCGAAGAGGGGATCAAGGGCGTCGACGAGGGGGTTCGCCTGGCAGCCCGGACTGGCGATGCGATCGCGCAGCTCGCCGCCGTCATCGACGAGTCGGCACAGGTAGCGGCGCAGATGGTGGCGGGGGGCCGGCAGCAGGCTGCCGGCGTCGAGCACATCGCCCTGGCTATGAGCAGCATCAACCAGGCGATGGCCCACAGCCTGGCGAGCACGCGCCAGGCCGAAAGAGCGGCGGAGGATCTGAACGACCTGGCCCGCCAGATGGTCGTGGCGATCGAAGAATAGCGCTGACTCAGCGTTTCAGGTGGTAGGGCACGTCCACGATCACGCGCTGGAAGCCGCTGCGCCGGCGGCGGTAGAGCAGGGCGGCACGGATCAGCCACGTCGTCTGGTTGTGCAGCAGCGCGTGCCACCAACGCGCCGGCACAAACTCGGGCAGCACCACCGTCGCGAGCTGGCCGTCGGCGTGCGCCTGGTCCGACTCGTCGAGGAACTCGATCAGCGGGCCGACGATCGACCGGTAGGGCGATGGCTTGATCACCAGCGGCACGTCTGGCCACCATTCCTCCCATCGCGCCCGGATCTTTTCGCCGGCCCCTGGCTCCAGCTCGACGTAGAGGCCGGTGACGTCGTCAGAGATGGAGCGGGCAAAGGTGACCGCGTCGATCATGGCGCGCTGCACACCCGAAATGGGCACCACGACGCGCGGACCACGGCGTGACGCCGCCATCCCCACCGCCCGGTCCACCACTGGCGGGTGCGGCACGCCACGCAGGGAGAGCTGCTCCGCGACCTGCCGGTAGTGCGCGCGCACGCGCAAAAAGGCGGCGACGAGGAGCGGGATGGCGGCCACCGTGATCCACGCCCCCTCGACGAACCGGCTGGTGCCGATCACCACCGTCGTGACGCCCGTCACTGTGGCCCCCAGCCCGTTCAACAGCGCCTTGAGCTGCCAGCCCGGTCCCCGCTCGCGCCACCAGTGGATCACCATCCCTGCCTGCGATAGCGTAAACGCGATGAACACTCCGACGGCAAAGAGGGGGATGAGCGCGTGCGAGTCGCCACCAAAGAAGAGGATGAGGGCAGCGGTGGCGCCGGCGAGGAGCAGGATGCCGTTGGCATACACCAGCCGGTCGCCGAGTGCGGTGAGCTGGCGCGGTGCGAATCGGTCTGCGGCCAGGAGCGCCGCCAGCCTCGGAAACCCGGCAAAGCTGGTGTTGGCGGCCACCGCCAGCACCAGCACGACGCCGGCCTGCACGAGCAAGTAGAGGAACCCGCTGCCGAGCAGGCGCCGCCCAAGCGCCGACAGGATCGTCTCCTGGGGACCGGCGACGATCGCCAGGCCCTGGATCAGGCCGCTGCTGCCCAGAAAGAGGATCGCCATCAGGCCGGCCATCACCATTAACGTCCTGCCGGCGTTGCGCTGCTCGGGTGGGCGAAACGCCGGGACCCCGTTGGCGATCGCCTCGATGCCGGTCAAGGCGGTGCAGCCCGCGGCAAAGGTGCGCAGCGCCAGCAGCGCGGTGACGGGCGCTTCGGCGGGTGGCGCGGAAGCGGCGAGCGGCTGCCCACCGTCGACGGCCAGGCGCACGACACCGTACGCGATCATTGGCAGGTAGGTAAAGAGAAAGAGATAGACCGGCACCGACATCAGCGTGCCCGTCTCTTGCACGCCGCGCAGGTTCAGGATCGTCACCACTGCCAGCAGCGTGAGCGCCGCGGGCACGCGATGTTCCCACAAGAAGGGAAATGCCGAGGCGAGCGCCTCCACACCCGCCGTCAGGCTGACCGCGGCTGTGAGCAGGTAGCCCACGAGCAGCGCCGCCCCCGCCACGAGCCCCGGCACGGTGCCGAGGTTTTCTCGGGCGACGACGTAGGATCCGCCGCCCGAAGGGTAGGCATGGATCGTCTGAAAGTAGGAGAGGGCGACGACGAGCAGGAGCGCGGTGATCGCCACCCCCATCGGGAAGGTGAGCGCCAGGCCCGCGGCGCCGGCCAGCACGAGGCCGAGATAGATCTCCTGGTTGGCATAGGCGATGGACGAGAGGGCGTCGGGCGAAAAGCTGGCCAGCGCCCGCACTTTGTTGAGGCGCACGTCGGCCAGGCGACCTGTGGGCAGGGGGCTGCCCAGGAGCAGGTGGCGCACTCGGTTGAGCATGGTTCTCTACACTCCAATGATAACAAATTCAAGTGATCTGTGCACGATCGAGCCCGCTGCTTCGCAGGCAGCCGTGGCCGCATTGTACGCCCGTCTCACCAATTTTGCCAGTCTGTGACTGCCTCGCGCGCCTCTTTCAGCAGGTGCCAGGCGGAGTGGTCTCATCCCGCCGCAGGGCTGGATCGAAATGCGGAGCAGGTGGCCGGCCATGACCCGCATAGCCAAGCACAACCGTGTGAATGTGCGACCGCAGAAGTTGACTGTTGGCCGATTTCGTGCCATAATGGCACACGGAGCGAGTCTACAACAAATCGCGGGGTGGCGATCGTGGGCCGATTAATAGCAGGAGCATCACCCCGTGCCGGTGCGTGCCGGTCGGAATGTATTCTCCTGGTGCAACAGACGGCACACCGCAGATGCCAATTCAGCCCTACGTGGTTGACTCAACGATGCTATGGACGACAGGGCAAAGGACTATCCGCACGTCACGATCGTCGGGCCGGTAACGATCTACCCCAACGTGGTCATCGGCGAGGGGACCACGCTGCATGGCCCCTCTATCCTGGGAGAGCCGCCCCGCGGGCGGGAGCCGGGCGAGCTGCCGCTGATCATCGGGGCCGGGGCGACCATTCGCGCGTTCACCGTCATCTATGCGGGAACGACCATCGGCGACCGGTTCCAGACAGGCCACAACGCGGTCATCCGCGAGGACAATGTTTTTGGCGACGACTGCAGCGTCGGCACCGGCGCGGCGCTAGAGTGCGGCAACCGGGTCGGCAACCGGGTGCGGATCCACACCCACGCCGGCATGGAGTATGCCACCTTGCACGACGGCGTCTTTATCGGACCCGGCGCCCGGCTGCTCGACGATCCACACGTCTATTGCCCCAGAACGCGGGAGTGTGTCGGCGGCGTCACCGTCCTGGCGCGCGCGATCGTCGGTGCCGACTCGACGGTGCTGGCCGGCGTCACCGTCGGTGAGGAAGCCATCGTCGGCGCGGCCTCCGTGGTGACCCGCGACGTGCCGGCGCGATCCGTCGTCGTGGGCAACCCGGCGCGGGTGGTCAAGCAGGTCGACGATCTCGTGTGTTGGAAAGGGTTCTACGAACACCCTTACGTCTGGCTCCGGGAAGGGGCGTAGGTGTGAGGAGATCGAGCGATGAGCACCCCTTTGCCCCAAGTGCGCGTGCTGGCCGGCGTGGGCGCGTACAACGAAGAGAGAACGATCGGTGACGTCCTGGCGCGTTTTGAGCCGGGCACCGTCGACGAAATCGTCGTCATGGACGACGGCTCGACGGACGCCACGCCCCAGGTGATTGCCCGCTTCCCCGTTACCCACCTGCGGCACGAGACGAACCGGGGAGCTGGCGCCGGGATCAAGAGCATGATCCGCTATGGCCTCGAGCACGACTATGACGTGTTCGTGGTGATGGCCGGCAACGGCAAGGATGATCCGCAACAGATCTCTCGCCTGCTGGCGCCGATCCTCGACCAGGGCTACGATTACGTACAGGGCTCGCGCTTTATGCGCGGCGGCAGCAGGGTGCACCTCCCGCTACAGCGCACCATCCTGCTTCGCCTGGTCACGCTGCTCTACCGGGTGCTGACAGGGTTCCCCTGCACCGATCCCAACAACGGTTTTCGCGCGTACCGCCTCAGCATCCTGGACGACCCGCACATCAACATCTGGCAGGAATGGCTCGACCGCTACGAGATGGAGCACTATTTGAATTATCTCGTGCTCAAGCGCGGCTACCGGGTTACCGAGGTGCCCGTTTCCAAGACCTACCCTGCCGGGCGGCGGGTGCGCTACAGCCACGTGCGGCCGATCGTCGACTGGTGGAGTGGGCTGCGGCCGATCTTTTACCTCGTCCTGGGTCTGAAAAGGTAGGAGGCCGCCATGATCGGCGTGGGGGTGTTGGGCGCTGGCTGGTGGGGGCCGAATGTCATTCGCTCGCTGCTGTCGCTGCCCGAGTGCAGGCTGGTGCGGGTGTGCGATGCGCAGCCCGGCCGGCTGCAGTACGTCAAGGCCACGTTCCCGCAGGTCGAGGTCACACCCGACTATGACGACCTGCTGCGCGATCCAAGGCTCGACGCCATTTTCGTCGTCACGCCGATCCACACGCACCACGAGCTTGCCCTGCGCGCGCTCGACAGCGGCCGGCACGTCTTTGTGGAAAAGCCGCTGGCGGCGACGGTCGAACAGGCGATGGCGATCGTCGAGCGTGCCTCCGCGCGCAACCGGGTCCTCGCCGTGGGCCACCTGTTCGTCTATCACCCGGCCATCGTCCGCCTGCGAGACGAGGTGGCGGCCCACGGGTTGGGGACGCTGTGCTACATGCATTCAGAGCGGGTCAACCTGGGGCCGCCTGCCGCGCAGGTAGACGTGCTCTGGGACCTGGCCGTGCACGACGTCGCCATCGCCCTCTACCTCGCCGGCCAGCCGCCTGTCGAGGTGGTGGCCTATGGCCACCATTACGTGCGGCCGGCCCTGATCGACATGGCCCTGCTGGTCCTGCGCTATCCCGATGGCGTGCTGTCGCACCATCACGTCAGTTGGCTGTCGCCGAACAAGGTGCGGCGCTTTTTTGCCGCCGGCACCGCGGGTTCGGCGCTCTTTGACGCAGGCCTGGAGCCGCGCGCCCTGTCGCTCTTTGGCCAGGGTGTGGACACGCGTCTCGGCGGGGGCGCCGGGCAGGCCATCGACCTGACGTATGGCACGGGAGAGGTGCGGGTGCCGGACCTGCCCGCCACGGCGCCGCTGGCCGCCGAGTGCCAGCACTTCTTGGAGTGCATCATGGCCGGGTGCCGCCCGCGAGCCGACGGCGTAGCCGGTTTGCAGGTGGTCCAGATCCTGGAGGCGGCAGAGCGCTCGGTGGCCCTCGGCTCACAGCCGGTGGCACTGTCTCGCTCTCGGTCTTGGCCTTGACGACGCAGACTTGAGGCCAGACACGGAACGTTCTTGCCGGCAAGCTGTATGAATTAAGAGCTGATCGCGCTGCGAAGTAGCCTGTGACGCCACAGCACCTGACCGACGGCGGTCGTTGAGGAGAAGGACAATGGCTGTCCCATTTGTGGATCTGAGAGCGCAAACGGAATTGATTCGTGCCGAGATCGACGCGGCGCTGGCCGAGGTCGTCGACAGCGGCCGGTTCGTCGGCGGCCCGGTCGTGGAGGCATTCGAAGCCGAATTCGCCCATTTTTGTGGTGCCAGGCATGCCATCGGCGTGGCGAACGGTACCGACGCACTCTGCCTGGCGCTGCGCGCCTGCGGCATCGGGCCGGGCGACGAGGTGATCACCACCACATTTACCTTTACCGCCACGGCAGAGGCGATCGTCAGTGTGGGGGCGCGGCCGCTCCTGGTGGACGCGGACGATACCTACACGCTGGACGTGAGCCAGGTGGCGGACCTGCTGACCGCCAGGACAAGAGCCATCCTGCCCGTTCACCTGTACGGCCAGCCGGCAGACATGGACCCGCTGCTCGCGCTGGCGAAAGAGCACGGCTTGTACGTCGTCGAGGATGCGGCCCAGGCGCATGGCGCTCGCTACTACGGCAGACGGGTTGGCTCGCTGGGGCACGTGGCCTGCTTTAGCTTTTACCCGGCGAAAAATCTGGGGGCGTTCGGCGACGCGGGCGCCATCGTCACGGACAACGACGAGTGGGCGCGACGGGTGCGCGTGCTGGCCGATCACGGGCGGGTGAGCTATTACCTGCACGACGCGGTGGGCTGCAACAGCCGCCTGGACGCGATGCAGGCCGCTGTGCTGCGCGTCAAGCTGCGCCACCTGGACGAGTGGAACGCCGGCAGGCAGCGCGCGGCGCGCAACTACGAAACCCTGTTCGCCTCGTCAGCGCTGAGCCTGCCGCACGTCGCGCCGGGGCGCGAGCACGTGTATCACCTCTACGTGGTGCGCTCGGCCGCGCGCGATGCGCTGCGCGAGCACCTGCAGCGCGCCGGCATCGGCACCGGCCTGCACTATCCGGTGCCGCTCCACCTGCAGCCGGCTTATCGCGACCTCGGTTACGACCGAGGAGCATTTCCCAACAGTGAGGCGTGGGCGGATCAGATCCTGTCGCTGCCGATGTACGCCGAGCTGTCAGACGGCCAGATCGAGCAGGTAGTGTCGGCCGTGCAAAGCTTTGGTGATGGACGCTGATCCGCTTCCCTTCGCGGTGCCGCCGGCGTCCCGACGTGGGTCGGGCGCCCATACCTTTGCGGCCCTGCGCCACCGCGACTTTCGCCTGTTCTGGGCGGGCCTGCTGCTGTCGCTCACCGGCGGCTGGATGCAGCAGGTAGCCGGTCCCTGGCTTGTCTATCGCCTCACCGATTCGGCCCTGATGCTGGGCCTGGTCGGATTCCTGGCGGCGGTGCCGGCTGCCCCCCTGTCGCTGATCGCCGGGCCGCTCGTCGACCGGCTGCCGCGCCGGCCCCTGCTCATCGCCACCCAGGTCGCCCTGATGCTGCCTCCCATTGCGCTCGCCTGGCTGGCCTGGACAGGCAAGATCGAGGTGTGGCACATTGTCGTGGCGGAGCTTTTGCGCGGTGCGGCTGCGACAATCGACCAGCCGGCCAAGCAGGTGGCGATCGTCGAGATGACAGGCAGGGAGGACGTGAGCAGCGCCATCGCGCTATGGACGGCAGCCATCAACGTCGCGAGGATCGTCGGCCCGCTGCTGGCGGGCCTGCTCGTCGCCGCGTCTGGCGAGGCGCTCTGTTTTCTCCTGAACGGGCTGAGCTACCTCGCGGTCGTGGGCGCTCTGCTCTTGATCCGGCTGCCGGCACCGGCGCCCGCAGCGCGCCGCCTGTCGCTGGCGGGAAGCGCCGTGGACGGCTGGAAGTACCTGGCGAAAGAGCGGCTGCTCGTGGTGGTGGCCAGCCTGGGACTGGCGGCGGGGGTGTTTGTGCGCCCCTTTCAGACGCTTCTCCCGGTCCTGGCGCGCGACGTGCTGCTTGCCGGGGCAACGGGACTGGGGTTTTTGACCGCTGCGGCAGGCGCAGGCTCGCTGCTGGGCGCCCTGGGCGCCGCCAGCCTGCGCCTGCACCGCCAGCAGCCATGGATGCTTTTTGCCAGCCTGGCGCTGCCGGTGGCCGTGGCCGGGTTTTGTTTTTCCCGGTCGCTGCTCCTGGCGTGCCTGATGCTGGTGGTTGTCGGCGGGCTGTTGACGATGGTGGAGACGCTGAGCAACGCGCTGGTGCTGGCGGGCGCGAGGGACGAGTATCGGGGGCGGGTGATGGGCCTGTACATGGCGGCCGGCATGGGCGCACCCAAGGTCGGCGGGCTGCAGGCGGGGTGGCTGGCGACGCTGCTCGGCGCACCGCTCGCCCTGGGCGTGGGGGCTGCTGCTGCGCTCGCCTACAGCGTGGCGGCGGTTGGGCTGATCCGCGCCAACAAGCTCGGCCGACAGCCGTGGCTACCGCCGGGGCAGGAACCGCGCGGTGCGGGGGTGCGTCTCGATGGTGGATAGGCCATTGCAGCCGACGAGCGCCATGATCCTGGCCGCCGGTGCGGGCACGCGCCTGCGGCCGCTCACCGAGCGCGTGCCCAAGTGCATGGTGCCCGTGCGCGGCAAGCCGCTGCTGGAGCACACGATCGAGTGGCTGGCGCAGTCTGGCGTGACGCGGATCGTGATCAATGTGTGCTACCTGCCACAGGTGGTGACGGATCATTTTGGCGACGGCAGCCGGTGGGGCGTGTCCATCACCTACTCACCCGAGGCAGAGCCGATGGGGACGGCGGGTGGCGTCAAACGAGCCGCGCACTTTTTCGACGGCCCCTTTTTTGTGTGGTACGGCGACAATCTCAGCCGGTGTCGCCTCGATCGCCTCTATGCCTTTCACCATGCCAGGGGCAGCGCGGCGACGATCGCGCTTCACTACCGCGACGATCCCTGCCAGAGCGGCATCGTCGGGCTGGACGGGCAGGACCGCATCGTCCGCTTTTTGGAAAAGCCGGCACCAGAGGAGGTGTTTAGCCACTGGATCAACGCGGGGATTTACGTACTGGAACCACGGGTGCTGGACGCGATCCCGGCCGGCACGGCGTGTGATTTTGGACGGGACATCTTGCCGGTTTTGCTCGCGGGTGGCGTGCCGTTGTGTGGCTACAAGCTGTCGGCAAGCGAGGGCTTGAGCTGGATCGACACGCCTGAGGATCTGCGGAGAATGGAGGCGATGACATGATCCTGTCGCGTGCACCCTTTCGCATCTCTCTCGGCGGCGGCGGCACCGATCTGCCGTCCTATTACATGCAGCATGGTGGGTTCATCCTGAGCGCGGCCATCAACAAGTACATCTATATCTATGCCAACCGCCCCGCCGCCGACAGCCTGATCCGCGTCAAGTACTCGCGCGTCGAGCAGGTGGCGGCGCCTGACGAGATCCAGCACGACCTGGTGCGCCCGGCGCTCAAGCTGCTGGGTCTGGGCGGCAGCCTGGAGATCGTCTCGATGGCCGACGTGCCGTCGGGCACCGGCCTGGGGTCGTCGAGTACCTACCTGGTGAGCCTGCTGACGGCGCTGTACGAGCTAAAGCGCGAAAAGGTGCCCACGCAAGCGCTGGCCGAGCAGGCGTGCCACATCGAGATGGACCTGGCGGGCCACCCCGTGGGCAAGCAGGATCATTACCTGGCGGCGTTTGGTGGGATCACGTGCCTGGAGATCGGCACCGATGGCAAGGTGCGTGTCAGCCCGCTCGACGTCGCGATCGACACCGTGGAAGAGTTTCGCAACGCCGTGCTGCTGTTTTACACCGGCGTCACCCGGTCGGCCGACAGCATCCTGGAGGCGCAAAAGCGCGACACGCAGCGCGGCGACGCGGCGGTGGTGGACAGCCTGCACCGCACGAAGGAGCTTGGATACAGGGTCAAAGAGGCGCTGGAAGAGGGAGACATCGAGCGCTTCGGCCGCCTTCTTGACGAGCACTGGCAGAACAAAAAGCGCCGCTCCGGCATGATCAATAATGCCCAGATCGACGGTTGGTACGAGCTGGCCAGGGAGAATGGCGCGCTGGGCGGCAAGATCATGGGCGCCGGCGGCGGCGGGTTTTTCATGTTCTGCTGCCCCAATGGGCGCAAAGCCCGGCTCCGCGGGGCGCTCACGGCGGCAGGGCTGCGCGAGATGCCGTACGACTTTGACTTTGACGGCGCCAAGGTAGTGGTGAACTTTTAGCGGGAGGACGATGACTTTTACGACGGATTACCTGGCGGAAGCGGCACGCATCCTCGACCTGCTCGACGTCGCGGCGATCGACAGGCTGGTGGATCTGCTGGCGGGCGTGCGAGACCGGGGCGGGAGGGTCTTTTTTCTCGGGGTGGGCGGCGGCGCGGCGAATGCGTCGCACGCCGTTAACGACTTTCGCAAGATTGCGCACATTGAGGCATACACGCCAGCGGACAATGTCTCCGAGCTGACGGCGCGGGTCAACGACGACGGCTGGGAGTCGGTGTTTGCCAATTGGCTGCAGGGCTCGCACCTGGACCATGACGACCTGGTGTTCGTCTTTTCGGTGGGCGGCGGGGACCTGGCGCGCAACGTCAGCCCCAACCTCGTGCGTGCGCTCCAGTATGCCTGCCAGGTGGGCGCGGGCATCTGTGGAATCGTGGGCCGGGACGGAGGCTATACGGCTACTGTCGCCGACGCGTGCGTGATCGTCCCACCCGTCAACCCGGAGAGCGTCACGCCCCATACGGAGGCGTTCCAGGCCGTCGTCTGGCACCTGCTCGTCTCACACCCCGCGCTGCAGGCGGCAGCGATGAAGTGGGAGTCGGAAAGTGCGAGGTGACCGGTGGCCCGGGAAGGGGGGCAGGGGATACGCACGTGGCTGATCCGGGGCGGCGCGCCGTCTTTTTCGATCGCGATGGGGTGATCAACCGCATGGTGTACCATGCCGAGTTTGGGCTGGTCGATTCACCGCAGAACTCGGGCGAGCTCGAGCTGCTGCCGGGTGCCGGCGAGGCGGTGCGGCGTGTGAACGAGATGGGGCTGCTGGCCCTCGTCGTGTCGAACCAACCGGGAATCGCCAAGGGAAAGTGCGCGCCGGCAGGGCTGGAGGCGACTACGGCGCGTTTGCACGAGGAGCTGGCAGCGGCGGGAGCGCGCCTGGACGGCGTCTACTATTGCCTGCACCACCCCGACGCGGTGCTCGAAGCGTACCGGGTGGTGTGCCAGTGTCGCAAGCCACGGCCGGGGCTGCTGTGGCAGGCGGCGGCGGAGCACGGGATCGATCTGCAGGTGTCATTCCTCGTCGGCGACGGGCTGACGGATGTGCTGGCAGGCAAGACGGCAGGCTGCACGACCATACTTTTGGGGCACGCCAGGTGCGACCTGTGCCGGGCGATGGCCGAGCGGGAGGCGGTGCCGGATTACATCGTGGCCAACATCGTAGACGCGGTTTCGTTGATCGGGTGCCTGGTCGCGAAGCCGAAGGAGGTGCAAGGTGCCGATTTTTTTGGACACGGCCAATCTCGCCGAGATTGAGCGCTATCACTGCATGGGGATCATTCGCGGCGTCACCACCAACCCGAGCATCATGCTCAGGGACGGGGTGACCGGGGGGATGCAGGGCATCGAGTCGCGCGCCAAAGAGATCGCGCAGATGATCGCCCCCTACCCCTTTTCCGTCGAGGTGACCGCCACAGACAGGGCCGGGGCCATTGCCCAGGCGCGAACCTTTGCCGGCTGGGCCGAAAACATTGTCGTCAAGGTAACCGTCCA
>DATHUZ010000763.1:0-4590 GCA_035461725.1 Anaerolineae bacterium | reverse complement strand
GCAACTGCGTCGTCACCTGTCCGGTAAAGGCCATCAGCCAGCCCATCGGCGAGGAAATGCAGGTGCTGGCGCAGATCGACGCGGCACTCGCGACGGCACCCCAGGTGACACAGTCACCCGAGGGCCGGCCGCGCATCCTGGTGTTCGGCTGCGAGTGGAGCGGCCACGCGGCCGCCGAGCTGGCGGGGGCCAACAAGTTGAACTACCCCGCGGAAGCGCGCCTCATCCGCGCGCGCTGCTCGGCCCGTTTCGATCCGACTCACGTGTTGTGGGCTCTGTTCAGCGGCGCGGATGGCGTCTTTTTGGGCGCCTGCCCACCAGGCGAATGCCATTATGTCAACGGCAACCGCCGCGCCGAGGAACGGATCGACACGCTGCGCGGCCTGCTCGCGCAGAGCGGCTTTGACCCGCGCCGCGTGCGCCTGGAGTGGATCACGCCTGACGACCCGCACGATTTTGTCAAGAAAATCACCGATTTCACAGACCTGGTGAAGGCTCTCGGACCGAGCCCGGTGCTGGGCGAGTAAACTGAAGAGGAGAATGACAGATGTCAACGAGACTGAAACAGGAAGTATGGGCGCTGGACCGCTGCTCTGGCTGTGGCGCGTGCGTGGCGGCCTGTTCGAAGGGGGTGCTCTACTGGGATGCGGAACAACATCCCCTCCTCGAGGAGCGCCAGAAGGCGCTGGGGCTCTCGCGCTACAAGCTGGACACGTGCAACATCTGCGAAAAGTTCTGCGAGCTGAGCTGTCCCCGCCTCGTAGAGTGGGCGCCTGTGGAGCCGCGCAGCATGGTCTCGGCGCGGTCAGCCGGCGTGGTGCACAGTGGAGCAGCCAACGACGTCATCCAGGCGCTGTTGGTGGCGGCCCGCTCCGCCGGCCTGATCGACGGCGTGGTCATGCTGGACATGGATCCCTACACGTTGGAGCCGGTGGCCCGCGTGGCGCCCACGGTGGACGAGATTGTCAGCAGCGTGGGCATGCAGTATCTATGGGCGCCGGTGTTGAGTGCGCTGAACGAGGCGATCTTTGAGATGGGCCTGACCAAGCTCGCCGTCGTCGGTTCTCCGTGCGTGGCCGAGGGCGCACGGCGGTTTATCGACAGCGATCACGCGCGGCTGTGGCCCTACCGGCAAGCCATCCGGCTGACAATCGCATCCTTCTGCACCGGCATTTACCGGCCGGAGCTGGTGGGAGACTTGATCGAGCGCGGCAAGGGCATTGCGCGCCAGGAGATCAAGGGGATCACCACGTCAGCAGTCGACGGCACGCTCAAGGTCGCGCTCTGGGATGGGACCGAGATCGCGATCCCGCTGACCGAGGTGGAGCCGTTCACGCGCCAGGGATGCGGGAGCTGCGACGACTATCTGGGCGAGTCGGCCGACATTGCCGTGGGCGCCGTCGGCGCGCTGCCCGGCTTTTCCACGCTCATCGCCCGCACAGCGGCCGGCGAGCTGTTCGTGCAGAACGCGCGGCGCTACGGCCTGATCGAGACCATCGGCCAGGTGGACGCAGGCGCGTTGAAGGCCGCGAAAGAGGAAAAAGACCGGCGAGCACGGGCCCAGGCGTTCGACGAGTTCCGCATCCTGATGCTGGATGCCCTGAGCGACCCGGCCAAGCGGTCCCAGGTCAGGAAGCAGTTCGTCAACCTATACGGTGCTCCGCAGGCGGGGCCTTCGAAGAGGGAGGAACGGAATGTCTCTTGTAGTGGATGCTAGTGGACGCGATCTGCGCTCGGTCAGCGCAGAGTTGAAACAGGCGATGGCTACAGGTCCTGTGTTCGTACACGATGCGGCCCATCTGCACGGCCTGATAGCCGGCCTGAAGGGTGGTGAGGTGACGATCGGTGGCGACGGTGGCGATTACCTGGGCGCCCTCAACGACGGGGCGACCATTCGGGTCCAGCACAACGTGGGCCGATACCTGGCCGACAACATGACCCGCGGCACCGTGGTGGTCGACGGGGATGCCTGCTACGGGGTGGGTGCCTACTGCTACGGCGGCACGATCGTAGTGAAGGGCGATGCCGGCGACTTTACGGCGGTCATGAACAAGGGCGCCAGCGTCATTATCCAGGGCAACGTGGGTAATGAAGTGGGGACCTACATGCTGGCCGGGGACCTGGTGATCGTGGGCAACGCCGGCAAGAACCTGGGCAACTATCTCATCCGCGGCAACATTTACATCGGCGGCGAGTGGGAGAGCCTGGGCCACAACACACTGGTCGAAGAGATGACTCCGGCAGACGAGGCCAAGCTGCGCGGCTATTTCGCCCAGTACGGCATCGAGGCGGACCCGGCGAGCTTTCAAAAGATCGTCCGCAAGTCGGAAAAGCCCTTCTACAAGTAGCCCTATGAGAGACTGAAGGAGAACGAATATGCCACCAGTAAATGGGACATTCTGTGTTACGGTCATGAAAGACCGGTGCATCAACGCCGCGATGCCGGGCAAATGTGCCACCTGCGTCGAGGTGTGTCCGCACGACGTATACACGATCGACGGCGACGGGAACGTCTTTGTTCAGAACTATAACGCCTGCGTCGGCTGCCGCATCTGCTCCGAGTTCTGCCCCGAGGATGCCATCCGCATCAACCCGGCCGAATCCGAGTTCCTGGTGCGCTCACCCTGGACCTTCCCGCAAGTGGAAGAGATCCACTACAAGGCGCAGACGGGCCAGTACCAGCTCCGCGGCTTTGGCACGATGGGCGGTTATTGCCCCAGCTTTGACAATATCACCATTGTGCCCTCCCAGATCGCCTCTGCGGCTCCGCGCGACAAGTATCGCGAGGAGTGCAACATGGAGGTTGTCATCGGCGAGGGCACGTGCGAGAACCCGATCACTCTGCACTACCCGTTCGTCTTTCCGGCAATGTCGTTCGGCGCGCTGTCGCGCGAGGCGCGCTGCGCCCTGGCGATTGGTGCCGCCCAGACCGGCATCATGAGCTGCACCGGCGAAGGTGGCCTGGTAGAGGACGAGACCTGGCTGATCAAGGGGTTCGAAAACAAAGAGCGCACGCTCAGGCGCTGGGGGCCCGGTGGCACGCTGGTCGTCCAGTGGTCGACGGGCCGGTGGGGCGTGTCGGCCGACTATGTCCGGGCCGGCGATGCCGTCGAGGTCAAGATCGGCCAGGGCGCCAAGCCGGGTATGGGCGGGCACCTGCTGGGTGCCAAGGTGACGGCCGAAGTGGCGGCTGTCCGCGGTGTGCCGATCGGCAGTGACGCGCTCTCTCCCTGCCGTTACTATGACGTCATCGATCCCGAGGACATCAAGCGCATGGTCGACATGATCCGGGACGTGACCGAGTACAAGGTGCCGATCCTCTTCAAGCTCGGCCCCAGCCGGCCTTACGACGACATCAAGGCGTGCGTCGAGGCGGGCGCCGACATGATCTCGATCGACGGCCTGGTGGGCGGCACGGGCGCCTCGCCGTCCATCGTGACGCAGGGCGTCGGCATCCCCACCGTGGCGCTCATTCCGCCGGCGGTGCAGGCGCTCAAGGACATGGGCGTGCACCGCAAGGTCAAGCTCTTTGTCCTGGGCGGCATGCGCAATGGCCTCGATGCCTACAAGGCGATGGCCATGGGCGCCGACGGCGTGGGCTTTGGCGCCGCCGCCGAGATCGCCATGGGCTGCCGGGCGTGCATGTCGTGCTCGAGTGGCAAGTGCGCCTACGGCATCTGCACCCAGGACCCGGTGCTCCGCGCCCGGCTCAACCCGGAAGAGGCCGGCAATCGCCTGGCCAACTTTATCAAGGCGACGGCCGAAGAGGTCAAGATCCTGACCATGCTCTCCGGCCACTCGGATATCAAGGACCTGTGCGAGGAGGACCTGCGCGCGATGGAGCCGAACATCGCGGGCATCACCGGGCTAAAGCTGATCGGTTTCGAGCGCCCGATGCCGTGGTGGGCAGCGCCGGTGGGCCGGAGTTAGGGCCGCCGGCCACATCCGTAGTGAGTTAGCAGGCGCACTCACTCTCGTCTGCTTTCTCTCCTGACCTTGTCCTCCGGCTTTGTGCGGCCGGAGGACAAGGTGTTTTTTATTTCCAGGCCGCTCACACAAGACCTTTAGGGTTTCCTAAAAACCCTAAAGGTCTCGCGCCTGCAATCCTCCGGGTGCCTCTTGCCGCTCGTGCCCAGATGTGCTACAATAGCCCGCACAATTGGGCAGCCTGGCCTCGGCAACTCGGATGAGCAGAAAGAGACAGCGATGATTAATTTATTGATGGTCATTCTGGATGACACGAAACTGATGCCCGCCCTGCTGCAGGCGTGGGAAGCCGCCGGCGTGCCGGGGGCCACGATCCTGGAGAGTGCGGGCGCCTACCGGTCTCGTACCTGGTTCAGCCAGTGGGGGCTGGGCACGATCGATCACCTCTTCAGGGACAAAGAGGTGCGGCGGCATACGCTGATCGTGGCCATCGAGACAGGTGAGCTACTCGACAGGGCGATCGGTGAAGCGGAGCGGGTCGTGGGTGGATTCGACCGGCCCGGCAGTGGCCTGCTGCTCGTGCTGCCCGTGGGGCAGGTGCGGGGGCTGCACAAGGTTCAGCCCAAGCCCGCCGCACCCACACCGGTCGAGGCGGTATCTCCC
>DATHUZ010000762.1:0-4498 GCA_035461725.1 Anaerolineae bacterium | reverse complement strand
TCGGCTTCTTCGCGCTCCCACACACCCGAGGCGACAATGTCGTCGAGGTGGTGGATGGCGTCGCGGGCCGCGTCGGTCAGCTCGACGATCTCGTCGCCGGCGAGCAGGAGGACGAGGGGGCCAAGGCGCAGCTCGCTCTCTGCCTGCCCACGATAGGTGACGTGGATCTCGCCGTCTTGCATAAACACGGGCGGCAGGCCGTCAATGGCACGCTGGAGGATGCCGGCGACGCGCCGAAACTCGTCCCGGGTGAACCGCACGGTCAGCCGGCCCCACGTGAGGTGGATCATGCCATGGCGACAGCCCATGATGAAGCGGTGGTCGTCGATTTCCGCCAACTTGAGAAAATGTGGTGTTCTCATCGCCTCTCTTGCCTCCGGCCAGGTGCTCAGACGGCGCACGTCCGGCCGCTATCTATTATACCTGAAGGCTGGTGCGGATGCAAGTTAGGTTGACAATCCCCTCCTTTTGTCATATACTGTGCTGGCTCGGAATGTTTTGGGTACCTCTCACGAAGGAGTGAAGCGTGGACATGCACGGTGACATTGCCGAAGTATTGGTGTCGGAAGAGGCAATTCAGGCCAAGGTAGCCGAGCTCGGGCGACGCATCTCCAGCGATTATGCAGGCGAGGAGCTGGTGCTCATCGGGCTGCTGCGCGGGGCGATCGTCTTTTTGTCGGACCTGATGCGCGCCATCACCATCCCCGTGCGCCTCGACTTTATCGGGATCTCCAGCTACGGGTTTAGCACCGAGAGCGGTGCTGTCAGGATGGTGATGGACCTGGAAACAGACATTGGTGGGCGACACGTACTGGTGATCGAGGACATCGTGGACACGGGTAAGACGCTGTCGTACCTGGTGGAGAATATGAAGGCGCGCCAGCCGGCGAGCCTTCGCGTCTGCGCGCTGCTCGACAAGCCGGAGCGGCGTCAGGTGCCGATTAAAGTCGATTACGTGGGGTTTGCTATCCCTGACAAGTTTGTGGTCGGTTATGGGCTCGACTTTGCGGAGGGATACCGCAATCTGCCCTTCGTCGGAGTGCTGAAAGAGCACCTGTACAAGCAGGTGCTGGCGCGCGGTGCCATCCTGCGGCAGATGAATCGCTACCTGTCGCGGCAGATCGGGCTGGAGGATCTGCTGGCGTGGGCAAGGGAGACGGTCGCTGCGGGGGATCTGGCGCACGAGGACGAGGCGTTTTTGCGCGAGCTGCTCGACACGGCAGGGACACCGGGTGATGAGGCGTTTGGACTGACGCTCGAAGAGTGCGAGCACCTGATGGGCCACCTTGGGCACGAGCTGGACGTGTCGGTGCGGCCGCTGCCGCAGTGAGGCGGTGGATGTCCCGAGCACGCTCGGGCGTGATCCACCGCGAACAGGAAAAGAGGGAGGAGCGCGCGTTGGACCTGGAGTCGTTGATTACGGTGGCGCGGGGTGAAAGGCCGGCGGACCTGGTACTGCGCAACGCGCAGTTGGTGAACGTGCTATCGGGCGAAGTGCACGCGGCGGATATCGGGATCGCGGGTGGACGCGTCCTCGGATTTGGGGCGTACGAGGCGCGGGAGGAAGTGGACCTGCAGGGGCGCTTTGTTTGCCCCGGCTTTCTCGACGCGCACGTGCACCTGGAAAGCTCGATGGTACAGCCGGCGGGCTTTGCGCGCGCGGTGGTACCGCGCGGCACGACCGGGGTGGTGTGCGATCCACACGAGATCGCCAACGTACTCGGCCTGGACGGGGTGCGTTACATCCTGGAGGCGAGCGACGGGCTGCCACTGCGCGTGTACGTGATGGCGCCGTCGTGCGTGCCGGCGACACACATGGAGACGGCGGGCGCGGCACTCGATGCGGCCGACCTGCGGGTTCTGTGGGGCTACGAGCGGGTGATCGGCCTGGCGGAGATGATGAACTATCCCGGCGTGCTCTACCGGGTACCGGCGGTGCTCGACAAGCTGCGCGCCGCAGGCGACAGGCCGATCGACGGGCACGCGCCGGGACTGGCGGGCCTCGACCTGAACGCGTACGTTGTGGCCGGCGTCGGCTCGGACCACGAGACAACAGACCCGGACGAGGCCCGTGCCAAGCTGCGGCGCGGCATGCACTTGATGATCCGCGAGGGGACGACGGCGCGCAACCTGCACGCACTCCTGCCCGTCGTCACCCCGGCGAACGCCCGCTTTTGCAGCTTTTGCACCGACGACCGCCATCCCGATACGCTGCTCACCGAAGGGCACATCGACGACGTCGTACGCAAGGCGATTGCGTGGGGGCTCGACCCGATTCTGGCATTCCAGATGGCGACGATCAATACGGCGCGCTATTTCCGGCTGCGTGACCTCGGCGCCGTGGCGCCGGGCTACCGCGCCGACCTGGTGGTGCTCAATGATCTGCACACCGTGGACGTCGCGCAGGTGTACGTCGACGGAGCGCTGGTCGCCGCGGGCGGCCGCTTTCTTACGCATACCGGCGCGGGGCAGCACGTCCCGGTCGGATCCGCGATGCACGTCGACCCGGCGGCGATCGACTTCACCATCCCGGCGGGTGACGGCCCTGCGCGCGTGATCGGCGTGATACGCGACCAGATCGTGACCGAGGACCTGCGCCTCAAGCCTACCACTCGTGACGGCTACGTCGTCTCCGACCCGGCGCGCGACCTGGCGATCATTGCGGTCGTCGAGCGCCATCGCGGCACCGGCAACGTCGGTCTCGGCCTGGTGCATGGCATGGGCCTGCGCCACGGCGCTATGGCTTCCAGCGTCGCCCACGACGCGCACAATATCGTCATAGTGGGTGCGGGTGACGACGACATGCGCAGCGCGTTGGACGCGGTGGCTACCATGGGCGGCGGCCAAGTCGTCGTGCGCGATGGACGGGTCGTGGCGAGCTGTCCGCTGCCGATTGCAGGGCTGATGTCCGCCAGGCCGCTCGAAGAGGTGCGTGCCCAGGTAGAGGCTTTGACCAGTGCCGCGCATAGCCTGGGGTGCACGCTACCCGACCCGTTCATGACGATGTCATTTCTGGCACTGCCCGTCATCCCAGCACTGAAGCTGACGGATATGGGGCTGGTGGACGTGGGTCGGTTTGAGATTGTGCCCCTATTCACGGGGTGAGGATGGAAGACTGGAAGGCTGGAAGATTGGAAGGTTGGCTGCCCGCTCTTCCAGCCTTCAAGCCTTCCGATGTGAGCTACCGCAGGGTATAGGAGTCTACTATGGCGATCACGGTGATCCTCGGGGCACAGTGGGGCGATGAGGGCAAGGGCAAGATCACGGACATGCTGGCGGCAGAGGCCGACCTGGTGGTGCGGTTCGGTGGGGGCGATAACGCGGGCCACACGGTGACGGTGGGTGCGGAGCGCTTTGCGCTCCACCTGGTGCCTTCAGGCATCCTCTACCCACGCGTGCGATGCCTGCTGGGGGCGGGCATGGTGGTCAATCCGAAAAAGCTCCTGGCCGAGATGGATGGGCTGGCGGCACGTGGCGTCGACGTATCTCCCGAGCGGCTGCGGCTCGGTGCCCGGGCGCACCTGATCATGCCCTATCACATTGCCCTGGACGGCGCCGCCGAAGCGGCGCGCGGCCGAAGTGCCATCGGCACGACGCAGCGCGGCATCGGCCCGGCCTACACCGACAAGGCGGCTCGTAGCGGCATCCGAGCAGGTGACCTGCTCCACCCGCCGGAGGAGCTGGCGCGGCGTATTCGCGAGCGGGTGAAGGAAAAGAACATCCTCCTGGAGAAGGTATACGGACAGCCTTCCCTGGATGCGGCGGCGATTGTGGACGAGTATCTGTGCTATGCGCGCCGGCTGGGACCACACGTGACGGATGTGGTCCAGGAGCTGGCGGCTGCACTTCGATCACGAAAACGGGTGCTGGCGGAAGGAGCGCAGGGCACGCTGCTCGACCTGGACCTGGGTACCTACCCATTTGTCACCAGCTCGCACCCCACCATCGGCGGGGTGATGGCGGGACTGGGGCTGGGGCCGCATCACGTGGAGCGGATCGTCGGCGTGGTCAAGGCGTACCAGACGCGCGTCGGCGCCGGACCGATGCCGACAGAGCTGACGGGTGAGCTGGGGGACCGGCTGCGGGGAACGGGCACACAGCCGTGGGATGAGTATGGGACCACTACGGGCCGTCCGCGCCGGTGCGGCTGGCTCGATGGTGTGACGTTGCGCCATGCCGCACATGTGAACGGGCTGACCGAGTTCGCGGTGACCAAGCTCGACGTGCTGTCAGGCATTGACCCACTACAGGTGTGTGTCGCGTACGACCTGGAGGAGCAGCGCATCGAGCACCTGCCGGCGGATCTCCGAGCGCTCGCCGGCTGCCGGCCGGTGTACGAAACGATGCCGGGCTGGACGGTGGACATCATGCGGGCGCGCACGTTCGACGACCTGCCGGCGCAGGCGCGCGACTATGTCACATTCATCGAGGGGCTCGTCGATGCGCCAGCAACACTGATTTCCGTGGGCCCGGCCCGGGATCAAACCATCCGCCGATG
>DATHUZ010000761.1:0-8396 GCA_035461725.1 Anaerolineae bacterium | reverse complement strand
GGAGCCCTGTCCAGGTGGTGCCTGCGGCCAAGGCATTCGCCGACAGTGTCCGTTACCTGGCTGCCAGCGGATCGATCAACGTTCTTGGAGTTGACGTGGGGGGGGCATCCACCACGGTTGCTGCTGTGATTGACGGGGAGCTAGATCTGGCAGTCCGAGGCGACCTCGGGCTGAGCTACAACGCCGCCAGCCTGTTGGACCACGTTGGCGTCGAGTCGGTGATGCGCTGGCTGCCTTCCGAGGTGGAGCCGGCCGAGGTGCTCAATGGCCTCTACAACAAGGCGTACCGCTACCGGACCTTGCCACAAACGCGCCAGGATCTTTTGTTGGAGCAGGCGGTGGCCCGAGAGGTGCTCGCGCTCGCGGTGGATACGCTGCGACGGCGCTGGGGCGCCGGCCGATCGCACCCGCAGGCAGGACTGCTGCCCAAGTTCCACTTGATCGTAGGCAGTGGAGGTGTGCTGGCCCACGCACCCAATTATGGGCAGGCTGCGCTGGTTCTACTCGATGCGCTGCAGCCTGTTGGAGTGAGCGGGCTCGCAATCGACAAGATGGGTTTGCTACCTTCGCTCGGTGCCGTGGCACTGGTCAACCCATTGGCGGCGTCTCAAGTTCTGGATCAGGATGCTCTGGTGAGCCTCGGTACTGTTGTCGCACCCATGGGCTCCGCGCGCGAGGGTGACGTGGCGCTGACCTTCAAGATCGAATACGAGGATGGGCGCTCGTTAGAAGTCGAGGTCCAGTATGGCTCGCTCGAAGTGATTCCGCTGGCGGTGGGCCAGACGGCGACGCTGGAGCTACGACCAACGCGTCGTTTCGACGTCGGACTCGGCACGAGGGGCCAGGCCGGCACAACCCGGGTCGAAGGCGGGGTGATCGGGATTGTGATCGATGCCCGCGGCCGGCCATTGCCCATCGCCCGCGATCCGGATGAACAACGCGCCAAGATGCAGCGTTGGTTGTGGGATGTGGGATCCTGATCGGGAGGATCGATGAATTATTACCCTATCGAGGCGCGAGTGACGCCCCTGGTGACCATTCGCCGCGAGCGGATGCTCCCCGAGTTGGGCGACGTATTGGTCCGGGTTGGAGAGATGGTCGGCCCCGCCGACGTCGTGGCACGCTGCCAGCTACCTGGTTCTCTGCGCGTGGTAGACGCCAGCCGTGCGCTGCGCGTGCCGCGCCGCCGGGTGGAGCGCTATCTGCTCAAGGCGGCGGGCGACAATGTGCAGGTGAACGAGCCGGTTGCCGCGCCCGGCGGCCTGTTTGGTCGTCTGCGGCGCAGTTGTCGCTCGCCCGTCGACGGCCAGATCATTGACGTGCGTGATGGCCTGATTCTGATCGCATCGGCCGGCACCAGTTACGAGTTGGCGGCACACCTGAAGGGGCAGGTGACCAACATCATGCCCAGCCGGGGCGTGGTGATTTCGGCAGCGGGCGCACTGATCCAGGGATTCTGGGGCAGTGGTGGCGAGGCGGAGGGCGTTCTCAAGCTCGTCGTCGACAGCCCGCAGAAGCCGCTCCGTGCGCGGTCGATCGACGTCAGTTGCCAGGGCACGATCGTCGTAGGTGGGCGTATCCTCGACGAAGCCACCCTCGACCAGGCCGTGGAAGCCAAAGTACGCGGCATGATTGTTGGCAGTGTGGATGCTGTCCTGATCCCAGCACTGCGTGCGCTTCCGTTCCCCGTCGTCGTCACCGAAGGCTTTGGCACCTTGCCCATGTGCGAGCCCCTCTTTGGCCTGCTCCATTCGAACATGGGGCGCGAGGCCATGATGAATGCCGAGACGAGCACTCGATGGGGGGCCAGGCGGCCTGAAGTGCTCATCCCACTGCGTGCCGACGACAGCACACCTGAAGACACACGCCAGCCCAAGGCGCTGCGCGTCGGCGATCTTGTCCGGGTGCTGCGTGCACCCTATCTCGGGGCTCTCGGCACTGTCGTCGATCTGCCCGATTTGCCGCAGGTGCTCGAATCGGGCAGCCGTGTGCCCGCCGTGCTTGTCGAGCTGGACGGTGTCGACCAACCGGTGGCGATTCCCGTGGTGAACGTGGAGCTCGTGCGTTAGTTGTCCAAGGTCGCCGCGGTAGCGAGCCGGCGTGGCCAGGCCCGGCCCTGGGGCAGAATCGGGTTCGGGCACGAGTGTGGACGCCGAGTAGGAGCTGACAGAACAGAATGATTTCCCTAAAGACTTTGCGCCGCGAAGACGCTGCCTACTTG
The DNA here is from genome assembly GCA_035461725.1 of Anaerolineae bacterium. Taxonomy (GTDB): domain Bacteria; phylum Chloroflexota; class Anaerolineae; order JAAYZQ01; family JAAYZQ01; genus JAFGIA01. The sequence goes on along the minus strand of DATHUZ010000761.1, from coordinate 6,175 downwards.
ATCCAACGCGTGGCCGACGGGGACTGCTGTGCCGTTGTTGGCCTCAGCAACACCGGCAAGTCGGATCTGCTGCGTTCGTTGGCCGATCCCGAGATCTCGGCACCGCTCCCGGGCGATGACGCAGGGGGTTTCGTTTTCGTCTACGTCGACTTTAATCTCATGCTCGAGGCAACAGAGCAGGGCTTTTACGAGCTGATCCTGCGCAGCTTGATGGAAGAGCTGAGCAAGACCGACCCCAACGCCGGCTTTTTGCCACGGCTCGCCGAGGCGTACAACACCCTGGTCGCGCCCCCAACCGCTTTTCAGATCTCGCTCAGCTTTAGTGAGGGACTCACGGCCGTGTGCCGGAGCACGCCCAAGTCGTTGGTGCTCCTCTTTGACGAGTTTGACGAGCCGTTCGAGCAGATCGAGGGGCGCGTCTTTCTCAATCTGCGCGCGCTGAAGGATAAATACCGCCGCCGCCTGACCTATGTGACTGCCACCGACCGCCGGCTGTCGACCATTCGCCGTGGCCGCGACGTGGATGAGTTTGTAGAGTTGTTCGAGCCCTTTACTCGATTTCTCGGACCGCTCACGCGTGACGACGCGGACGCAGTGATCTCGTGGGTCGCGCAAGTGGAGGGCTATACATTCGACGGCGAGGACCGGGCCTTTCTCTACCACCATGCCGACGGCCACTTGGGCTTGTTAATGGCTGTGTCACGCGCACTGGGCGAGGTGACAGGTGAGCCGGTTCGCGATCGAGGTCAGGATTGGCTCATCCACCGCCAGGTGCGCGAACAGCTTGACAGAGACCTGAACGTGCAGGGCGAGTGTCGCAAGCTGTGGGAAGACCTGACCGAAGCCCAGCGTGACGCATTGATCGGCATCGTTGGCTCCGAAGAAGCGATCGACGACGCCAGCCTTCGAGCACTCCGGAGGAAGGGGATTATCCGCTCCGTCGATGGCGATAGCGCCCGTGGCGACGAGCCGATGCTCTTTTCGCCCGTGTTTGAGGCTTTTGTGCGGCGCCACCGGGTCACGCGCCGGCGCAGGCTCGAGGGGGTACGCGTCGACGTGGAGAGTGGCAACGTGTGGGTCGACGGCGAGCAGTCAGAGACGCTCACCGAGCTAGAGTACCGGCTCCTGCTCCTGCTCTACGGCCGGCTGGAACAGATCGTCGACAAGTACGAAATCGTCGAGGCTGTGTGGGGTGAGGAGTATATCGACCAGGTGGATGATGCGCGCATTGACAAGCTGCTCAGCCGGCTGCGCGCCAAGATCGAGCCCGACGTGCGCAATCCGCGCTATGTCGTGACGGTGCGTGGGCGCGGATACAAGCTGGTCAACCCATAGATGAGCGGCGTGAGGCTGCCTGTGTCGCGCGTTGCAGTGTGCGGCAGCAGTCAGCCGCGTGTCAGCAACCGGTCATGTAACTCGTGACAGGGTATGGTAGAATGGGCACGTGGTGGGGCAACCGGGACCTGATATCCAGGAGCGGAGATCCTGCCTAACACAAATTCCCAAACGGGAGGGAAGAGCAATGGCGAGCCTGTTACAAAAAGTGCAAACCCTGATCTCGGCCAACCTGCACGCGCTGGTGGATTCGGCACTGAAGGCGAATTCGATGGCAGTGTTCGATCAGTACGTTCGGGAGGTCGAGGACAACCTGGAAAACCTGGAAGATGCCATCGCCACCGTAGGCGGTGAGCTCAAGACCCTGCGCCGAAAAAAGGCGGAGCAGGAGCAGCAAGCGGCCGAGCTCGATCGGAACATCGACCTGTTTCTGCGCGAAGGCAAAGAAGAGCTGGCCATGGCAGCCCAGAGCCGCCTGAACTCGGTGACGCGCCTGGCCGAAAACTATGAGAACATGGTCGACCGCCAGGACGCCGAGTTCAAGAATCTGCAAGAGGCCCGGCTCAAGCTCGAGGCCAAGCTGACGACGGTCAAGCAGGAGCGCGAGGAACTGCAAGCCCTGCTCGACCTGGCGCGCTCCAAAGAGGTTACGGTGCGTGCGATCGAGTCGCTCGACGACCTGATGGGCTCGGGCGACGAGGATGTGGCGCGCGTGGCAGAAGGCATCCGAGCACGTCTCGACAAGGCCTCCGCGCGCAGCGAGATGGTCGCCAGCAGCCTCGACGCGCAGATGGACCATGTGCTCGAAAAAAGCACGCTGGAAGCCCAGATGGCAGAGCGCAAGGCCAAACTGGGACTGAGTTAAGCAGCAACGCCCAGAGGGCACCCGAAGCAGCAAGCAGCAAGATGCCGGGCCCTGGGTCAGAGCATTACGGCCTGCTGCTTGCTGCTTGTATCTTGCTGCTTCAGGAGAGAGGCATGGATCGAACACGCATCATCTTTTTTCTGATCGTCGGCCTGGTCGTCATCCTGGTGGGGGCGGGCATCGTGTGGAGCCAGCTCGGCGACAATAACGAGCCTGGCATCATCGTGCCCGAGGTGGGCGAGGGACCGATCGAGGTCCACGTGGTGAGCGCTCTACCTGTCGCCGAGTGGGTGCAGGAGGCCGCCCGCCAATTCAACGAGGAAAACCACACCCTGGAAGGGCGCCCGATCCACGTAACCGTCACGCCGATGGATGGGCTGACAGCCAAGGGGCGCTACGACCGCGACGAGATGGACCCTCTGCCTACGGCATGGATTCCCGACAGCCGCTACCTCGTCGAGCTGGTGAACGCCGCGTACAACGAGCGCGTAGGGCGTGACGTCTTTCTCACCGACGGCGAGTATCGGGCACGCCCACTCGTCATCTCGCTGCTGGCCTGGGGCATCTATGACTCGCGCGCCCAGGTGCTGCAGCAGGAGTTTGGCGATATCTCGTGGCAGACGATCCACGAGGCGGCGGTGGCACCGGGTGGGTGGGCCGAGATGGGCGGGGAGAACGATTGGGGCTACTTTAAGCTTGCCATCTCCAATCCCCGCAAGAACGTCAGCGGCCTGGCAGCCATGGTCGCCGCGGCGGGCGAGTATTATGACAGGACGAACATCACGGTCGAGGACGTGACCAACCCCGAGTTCCAGGAGTGGCTGGGCGAGATCATGAGCTCGATGAGCGACCTGTCTGGGGGCACCTACACCGTTTCGGACCTGGCACTCTTTGGTTATACCACGGGCGACGCCGGGCAGCTCCTGGAGAGCGACCTGCTGGTGAACATGCAGGGCATCCAGACGCGCTGGGCCGATCCGCTGCGCATTGTTTATCCTGAATATGTGACCTGGTTCGACTTTCCGTTCACACCCTGGATGGGACCCGAGACGACGGCGCTGGAAAAGAATGCCGCGCTGGTGTTCGAAGAGTACCTGCTGTCAGAGCCGATACAGCGCCAGGCGCTGGCCTATGGCCTGCGGCCTGCCAACCCTGCCGTACCGATCACGGGCGAGGGCAGCCTGTTCGACCAGTGGGCCGATCAGGGTGTATTGACGGTGGTGCCGCGCACGACCGCCATGCGCTCGCCCGATCGCGACGTGCTGCAGGCGTTTCTGCGCTGGTTCGACCTGAACGTGGCAGGCCGGTGAGGTCGTATGGGCGACCATGGCCAAGGTGAGGGAGCAGAGAATGAGTCGCAAGCGATCTGACCAACGCACCGTGCGGGTGATGCTCGGCCTGCTCGTCGTCGGCCTCTTTTTGGTGATTGCTGTCTGCTGCGTGCTCTACTCGGTGGTAGATAACCTGGTAGACGGAGAGGCGGACGTCACGCCGGGGCAGGAGCCGGCCCCCGAGTCCGCGCTGGTGGTGGCGTACTCGCCCGAAAAAGAGATCCTCTTTCGCGCGCTCGTAGACCAGTTCAACGCGCAGGGGCTCGAATCCACTGCGGGCGAGCGGATGCAGATCGTGGCCGTCGAGCGCGATCCGGCGGTGATGGTGGAAGAGGTGCTGCAAGGCAGCGCGTCGTATCACGCGATAGCACCTGACTCGTCGGTGTGGCTCGGCCAGATTGACGAGGAGTGGCGCACACGCGAGGGAGACGAGGCGATCGCCGTTGGCGAGACGGTGCGCTTTGCCGTCAGCCCGGTCGTGATCGCCATGTGGGAAGACGTGGCACGCGAGATGGGCTGGCCCGACGGCGACGTGTCGTGGCAGGACCTGCTGAATAGAGCGACCGCCGATCCCGATTTTGCCTGGAGCCATCCCTCTACCGGGTCGGCCAGCGGCCTTCTTGCCACGCTGGCCGAGTTCTATGCGGGCGCCGGCAAGACACGTGGACTGACGATCGAGGACGTGCAGGCCCAGGCGACGCTCGACTATGTGGCGGCACTCGAGAACACGGTCCGCTACTATGGCGCGGGCGACGAGCCGGCCATTATCGAGCAGGCGCTGCGAGAAGGACGCGACTTTCTCGATGCTTTTGTCGTGCAGGAGCAGATGGTCGTCTACTTTAACACGCACCGCGGCGACCAGCCGCTCCTGGTCGCCGTCTATCCTGTCGAGGGCACGCTGTGGGAGGATCACCCCCTGGCGCTGCTCGAGACGGGGGTGCTGACCCCCCTGCAGCGGCAGATCTTTGGCCAGTTCCGCGATTTTGTCCTGTCGGCCGAGGCGCAGGCGCTGGTGCTGCGGCACGGTTATAGGCCGGCCAACCTGTTGACGGCGCTCGATAGCGCCGACTCTCCGCTGAACGCGGAGAACGGCGTCAACGCTGCGGAGCCCAAGACGACGCTCCAGATCCCGAACCCGGCGGTCATCAGTGTGGTGCGCGATGTGTGGTGGTACACCAAGCGCCACACCAACGTCTACCTGGTGGTCGACACGTCGGGCTCGATGCGCGGCGACAAGATGGCGCAGGCACAGGCAGCGCTCGACGTTTTTATCGAGCAGATCGAGGGCGACCTGGAGCGGGTGGGCCTGATCCAATTCTCCACCGGGGTGGAGATGCTCGCCTACCTGGACGAGCTGGGCAACAACCGCGCCGCGCTGGAGCAAGAGATCAACAGCCTGTACGCCGAGGGAGACACGGCGCTGCTCGACGGTGTGTACGAGGCGTACGCCCGCCTTCAGAATCTGGGCGATAGCGAGCGGATTAATGCGATCGTGGTGATGACCGACGGGCAGGAGAACAACTCGAACATCAGTCTACGATCGCTGGTGCGCAAGCTGGAAGAGCAAGCGGCGGTGCCCGTGGTGGTGTTTTGCATCGCCTACGGCGACGACGCCGACATAACCACGCTGCGGAGTATCGCCGAGCCGACAGGTGGGCAGGTGTTCGAGGGGGACCTCGATACCATCCGTGATCTGTACAAGATCATCTCGACGTATTTTTAACGACGATGGCCAAGAGCAACCTGTACGCAGAGCTGGAGCGCAAGGCAGTGCGGGCGATTGTTGCCCGGTCGTTCTACCGCTGGGAGAGCGCCGTGATCATCAGCCTGACCCTGGCGTTGACCGTGCTAACGGTGGCGGGCATCGTCCCCGTGCTGTTCGGAGTGCTGGACTGGTGGTTCTGGCTGGGGCTGGGGGTGATCGGTGAGGCGGCGTTCGTGTTCAGCAGCATGCAGGACCCGGCCTTTCGCGCGCGCGCAGTCGACGAGATGTTCCGCGAACGGTTTGACCTGCGGCGGATCGGGGAGGAGCGGCTGCGCAACCAGGTGAGCAAGGCGCTCGAGTATCGCCAGCGGATCGACGAGGTGATTCACAGTAGTCGTGAAGGCGTCCTGCAGGAGCACCTGCGCGACACGAGCCGGGATATCACGCGCTGGCTGGAGAACGTGTTTCGCCTGGCGCGCCGTATCGACACCTACGAGCGTGACGAGGTGATCCGCCAGGACCGGCAGGCCGTCGACCCGGCCATCGATAACCTGAAGAAGCGGCTCGCGACAGAGGACGATCCAACCGTGCAGCGCCAGATCAGCCAGGCGATCGCGCAGCGCCAGATCCAGCGCGACAACCTGCTAAAGCTGGAGAACGTGATGGAGCAGGCCCAGTTTCAGCTTGAGAGCACGATCACGGCCATTGCCACCGTCTACTCTCAGATGATGATCTTGGGTGCGCGCGATGTGGCGTCCGGCCGCGCCGCGAGGTTGCAACAAGAGATTGCCGGTCAGGTGCAGGCCCTGCAGGACGTGGTGCACACGCTGGATGAGGTGTACCAGGCGAGGACTGACACGCTCGGTTTGACTACGGTGCAGGCACCGTAGCAACCCGTGGGTTAACTGAGGTGGAGAGGATGAATCGAATGGTCAAGAT
>DATHUZ010000760.1:0-6452 GCA_035461725.1 Anaerolineae bacterium | reverse complement strand
GATGCCCAGCTCGTCGCGCAGGTGGCGGATAAAGGCCATCAGGTCCTGGCTCTCTGACGGGTTCATGCCCGCGGCCGGCTCGTCGAGGAGGAGCAGGTTGGGCTTGCTGGCCAGCGCGCGGCCGATCTCGAGGCGGCGCTGGTCGCCATAGGGCAGGTTTTTGGCCAGCCAGTCGCCGCGGCCAGAGAGGCCGATAAAGTCGAGCATTTTGAGCGCCTTGTCGAGGGCAGCGGCCTCTTCTTGTTTCACGGCGGCGGTGCGCAAGATGGATCCAAAGAGGCCCGTGTGGAGGTGCGGCTCCTGACCGACGAGGATGTTCTCGATCACGGTCATGTTGGGAAAGAGGCGGATGTTCTGGTAGGTGCGCGCGATGCCCTCGCGGGTGATGCTATCGGGTCGCATGCCGTCGATCGGCTCCCCTTCAAAGAGGATCGTGCCTTCATCGTGCTTGTAAAAGCCGGTGACGCAGTTAAAGAAGGTGGTCTTGCCCGCACCGTTGGGGCCGATGATGCTGTGGATCGAGCGTTCTTCGACCTCCACGTCAAAGTTGCTGACGGCGGTGAGGCCACCGAAACGCTTGGTGACGCCTTGTGCGTGTAGAATCGGCATCGTGCCCTCCTAATCCCCTGTTCCGGGGTCTGCCGGCGCGACGGCCAACAGCCCCGGCGCGTCAGGTGCTTCCAGTTCCACCTCGTCTTCCTCGTGCAGCTCCAGCTTGCGCCGCGCCTCGGGCAGCAGGCCCTCGGGGCGGGTGAGCATCATGAGCACCAGCGCGGCACCGTACATGAGCATGCGGTATTCGGCAAACTCGCGCAGGATCTCGGGCAGGCCGATCATGGCCAGCGCGCCGACGACGACGCCGGGGATGCTGCCGATGCCGCCGACGATGATCACGCACAGGACATAGATCGAGATCAGCAGGTGAAAGCTGTGCGGATAGATCGAGGTCAGCTTGGTGGCGAAAATCGCGCCGGCCAGCCCGGAAAAGGCGGCGCCTGTGGCGAACGCCAGCAGCTTGGTGCGCACCAGGTTGATGCCCATCGCCTCGGCCACGTCCTCGTCCTCGCGCATCGCCATCCAGGCGCGGCCCATGCGCGAGTCTTTGAGGCGGGTGGAGACAAAGAGGGCGATCAGCGCGCCGGCCAGGATCAGGTAGTAGAGGGTGCCGGGCGTGTTGAGGTCTATCGGCCCCAGCGGCGGTTTGGGAATGAGGGTGATGCCGTTAGAGCCGCCGATGTAGGGCTTGAGCCAGTCGGACAGGGCGACCTGGCGGATGATCTCGCCAAAGCCGAGGGTCACGATGGCCAGATAGTCGCCGCGCATGCCGAGGACCGGGATGCCGAGCATGACACCGGCCAGGGTGGCAAAGAGCACGGCGAGGGGCAGTGCCGCCCAAAAGCTCAACTGTATGCCCGTCCACTGGATCTCGGGCGAGGTGAGCACGCCGACCGTGTAGGCCCCGATGGCAAAGAACGCCACGTAGCCGAGGTCGAGCAGGCCGGCAAAGCCGACGACGATGTTGAGCCCGAGGCCCATCAGGACGTAGAGGCCGACGTTGTCGAGGACTTCGGCGGGATAGGTGCCCAGCATGGGCAGCATCAAGATGACGATGATGGCCACGCCGCGCACGACCCAGTTCTTGGTGCGCTGCTGGCTCGGCGTAAAGCTTGCTACCCGGGTCTTGACGCGCACCTCGGATATCCCCCACAGGTAGGCCAGGCCGGCGGCGACCACGAAAATCACGATGGCCGAGAGAAGCGTCAGGCCGCGCCCCTGGAACAGCGCGCTCTCAAAGATCGAGATGATCGGGATGAGCGCCAGCCCCAGGATGAGCGGAAACCGGTAGCGCTTGTCGAGCGCCACGATCAGGCCCGTCACCGCCCCGATTACGGCGCCAACCACCAGCAGCGCCACCGAGCCGGCGATGTGACCGAGCTGAAGTGTCAGCAGATCGTAGAGTGCCGGGGTCGCGTTGACAAATACCGCGCGCAGGTTGGCCACGCTGCCCACCAGGACGAGAAGCACCAACACCACACTCACAAAAAAGCCGCCAATCGCTCCGGCGGCCATCAGCCGCGTGCGCGAGACCGGGGCCACGTCTTGCTCCGTTGCACGCCGGATGGCCAGGTAGCTGCCAAAAACGTACGCGAGTAGCAGCAGGGTGTGGCCGAGAGAGAGGATGCCCTGGATGACGGGCCGCCTGATCGAGGCCTCGATCATGCCGACCAGGGTGACAAAGAGGGCGACGATACCGCCCAACAGCCCCATCCTGATCGCAGCCCGCCAGTTGAAACGTGCTTGTTCGTTCATTCTCCGCCTCCCTCTAGGCCTTTTTCACGGCGAGGCGCTCGCCGAGGATGCCGGTGGGCCGGAAGATGAGCACCAGCACCAGCAACACGAACGCCAGTGCGTCCTTGAGCTGGTAGGGTGCCGGGATGTTGAGCCCATCGAGGACCAGGTTGGGGAAGAGCGACTCGGCGATGCCCAAAAAGATGCCGCCCAGCGCCGCCCCGACCACGTTGCCGATGCCGCCCAGCACGGCGGCGGTGAACGCCTTGAGGCCGGGGATAAAGCCCATGATAAAGGTGACCTGGCTGAACATGAGGACATAGAGCACGCCCGCGGCGCCGGCCAGCGCACCACCGACGAGGAAGGTGATGACGATGATCTGGTCGACGTCGATGCCCATCAGGGCCGCGGTATCCTTGTCCTCCGACACGGCCTGCATGGCCTTGCCGACCTTGGTGCGCTGCACGAAAATGTAGAGGCCGACGAGCATGATCAGTGCGGCGACGATGACGACGATGCGGATGTTGAGGATCGCAAAGTTCGTGCCCGGCACGATCCACGAGCCGGTGATGATCGACGGGTAACTCTTGATGCCGGAGCCAAAGAGGCCGCGGAAGGCGTATTGCAGAAAAAACGACGCGCCGATGGCGGTGATGAGCGGCACCAGGCGCGGCGCACGGCGCAGCGGCCGGTAGGCGAGCCGCTCCAACAGGACGGCGATGACTGTCGACGTCAACATGGCAACCAGCAGGATGATCAGCAGTGCCAGGATCGGCTGCTCGCGGAGAAATCCTGATCGATCGAAAGGGACGGCTACAAAGTAGGCGACGTAAGGGCCGCTCATAAAGACTTCGCCGTGGGCAAAGTTGATCATGCGCAGGACACCGTAGACGAGGGTGTAACCGAGGGCGATCAACGCATAGATGCTTCCCTGTGCCAGACCGATGACGCTCAAGTTTGCCCAATCGGCAGCGCTGTATTTGCCTGACAACAGGGTACGGATGATCCCATATACGATCATGCCCAGGATCGCGAGGCCGATGAGCCACATTATCACGTCCGTCAACGACAGTCGTCTGGTCAGACGGTGTAGCATGTGGGGTCTCCTCTTCCAATACCAGTTTCATATGCAGGGGCGAGCACCAAGGCTCGCCCCTGCATGCTGCTTGCTTCTTCAGACCAACGTGGTCTGCGAGCCGTCAAAAAAGGTTCCGATTTCTAGGGCCATACCTTGCACGGGTTGCAGTCGGCGCCGCTGCCCGGGTTCCAGGTGGCAGAATCGGCACTGTTCGCCTCATAGACGGCGATCTTCGGGTCGGCGCAGTCGCCAAACTCGTTGCAGGTCAGGCTGCCGGTAAGCCCGCTAAAGCCCGACGTGCCAAAGAGCGTGTCGCGCAGGGCCTTGCGGCCGATGTGGAGCACGTCGCCATCCTGGACGGCGACCTGCTCGACGGCGTTAAAGATCAGGCTGGCCGCGTCATAGGCGTGGGCGTGGAATGGGGCGATGGGCGGCTCGCCGTACTTGGCCTGATGCTTGGTCAAAAAGTCCTGGTAGCCCGAGCCAAAGGCGCCAAAGTCGGGGCTGGACCAGTAGAAGCCGAGCGCCGCGTCGCCGGCAGCATCCAAAAAGTCAGGCGAGAAGATGCCATCGGCACCCATCAGCGGGATGTCTTCGAGGCCCGGGGTCTGCCTGGCCTGGCTGGTGATGTGGCCGCCGGCCGCGATAAAGATCGGGTAGTAGATGAACTCGGGCGCGGTGGCCGCGATGCGGCTGAGCATCGAGCCCATCTCGGTGGCGGTCGGCTCGGTGGCTTCCTGGGCTACGATCTCGCCCCCCAGCTCCAGGAATCGGTCGGCCATGACCTGCTGGAGCTGGTCGGCATAGATGCTGCCGTCGTGGATGGTGGCGGCCTTGGTGACGCCCAGGTACTCGAAGGCAAAGTCGGCGGCCGCCGCACCCTGCACCAGGTCGTTGTGGGCGGTGCGCAGGTAGCAGTCATAGTCCGCGGGCCGGGCGGGGTCGGTCAGGTCGGGGGCCGTGTTCGACGGCGAGATCATGGCGATGTGGGCACCGCAGATGATCGGGATGGCCGCGCGGGCCGCGCTGGAGCAGTTGGTGCCGATGACACCGACGATCTCGGTGTCGGCCGCAACCTTGGTGGCCGCGGTCTGGCCACCCTCGGCGCTGCACATCGAGTCCTCACCGATGATCTCGATGTCGTGGCCCAGGAGCTGGCCCTTGTCCTCGGCGGCCATCTCGACGCCGCGCGCCGTGTCGGTGCCGAGCGACTCGTCGGCGCCCGAGATGACAAACATGTAGGCGATGCGGACGGGATCGCCCGCTTCGACGGTCACGCAGCCCCACTCGTCCTCACATTCGAACCCGGCCACAGGGCCGCAGGCCGCGATCGCGGTCGCCAGCATCACCAGAACGACTAGAAGCCCAAACGCTTTCTTCATTTGAATCTCCTCCCTTGATTCTCAGGTTTCCTCTGTGTAAGAAACAGGCCCACACTGCTTGTCTTGCCTTCGACCACCTCCTCTCCGCCGTCAGAAAGCATGATGGCCAAATAACCACGATTGGCCTTCCACGAGTACAACGGCAAAAATTATAGTCGAGAGTCGGATATTTGTCAAGTGACTGCGCGAGACCACGGGCCCCCCGCCCCTGTCGTTGCGAGGAGCGCGCCGCGGTTGCGGGCGACGAAGCAACCCCCACTTGCGTACGGGGAGATTGCTTCGGGCGCGTACGACGGCGCCCTCGCAATGACACCAGGACTACTCACTTGCCTTCTTTAGGTCCTCCTCGACGAGCACACGGCGCAGGATCTTGCCGACCATCGTCTTGGGCAGCTCACTGCGGAACTCGACGTACTTGGGCACCTTGTAGCCGGCCATGTTGGCGCGGCAGTACTCGATGATCTCTTCTTCAGTGGCGGTCTCGCCCGGCTTGAGCACGACGTACGCCTTCACCCGCTCGCCCTTTTCCTTGCCCATGGGGATGCCGGCGGCGGCGACTTCGAGCACCTTGGGGTGCTCGTAGAGCACGTCCTCGATCTCGCGCGGATAGATGTTGAACCCGCCGGCGCCGAGGATCATGTCCTTCTTGCGATCGACGATCTGGAAAAAGCCGTCCTCGTCCATGCGGGCGATGTCGCCGGTGTGGAGCCAGCCGCCGCGGAGCGAGTTGGCGGTCTCGGTGGGCATGTTCCAATAGCCCTTCATCACCTGCGGGCCGCGAATGCAGAGCTCGCCGATCTCGCCGGCGGGCATGTCCTCCTCGCCCGTCTCCAGGTCCCGGATGACCGACTCAGTGTCGGCGATGGGCACGCCGATCCAGCTTCCCTCTTTACGCTTGCCATAGATCGGGTTGACGTGCGTGACGGGGGTCGCCTCGCTCAGGCCATAGCCCTCGACGAGCTTGGCGCCGGTGAGCTGCTCAAAGCTCTGCTGCACCTCTGGCGGCAGGCCGGCGGCGCCGCTGACGCACGCCCGGATCGAGGACATGGCGTACTTGGGCGTATCTGGGTGGTTGTTGACGGCGACGTACATGGCCGGCACCCCGGGAAAGAGCGTCGGCTGGTGCTTGTCGATCGACTTTAGGACGTGGTCGAGCACGCGCGGGTTGGGGACGAGGATCATCGTGCCGGCCAGGTAGACGGTCTGGTTCATGCAGACGGTCATGGCATAGCTGTGGTAGAGGGGCAGGGCGGTCATGGTGACCTCCTGGCCCTCGCGCGAGTCGTACATCCACCAGCGCACCTGGAGCGCGTTCGCCACCAGGTTGCAGTGGGTGAGCTGGGCGCCTTTCGACACGCCCGTGGTGCCGCCGGTGTACATCAGCACGCCGGTGTCGTCGGGGGTGACCTCGACAGGCGCGGGCTCGGCCGGTGCCTGCGCCAGCAGATCCTGGAACCAATAGGTGTTGGCGTCGCCCGAAATGTCCTGGAAGTGGCCCTCTTTCTTTTCCTTGGCGACGGTAAAGAGGAACTTGAGCAGGCCGGGGAAATACTCTTTGACGTTGGTCACGATCACGTGCTCGAGCTTGGTCTCGGCGCGCACCTGCTTCACGGCCGGGTAGGTGAGGCTGAGGGTGACCGCCACCTTGGGGCCCGAGTCGTTGAAATGGTGCTTGATCTCGCGCGGCACATAGACAGGGTTGG
>DATHUZ010000759.1:0-4826 GCA_035461725.1 Anaerolineae bacterium | reverse complement strand
CGTGGTCAAGCCGTTCCATCGCGACGAGCTGGTAGCGCGCATCGAGGCGCTGCTGCGCAGGGCGCAAATGCCCGTCACGGGGGTGCCACAGCTTCTGTCTTTTGACGGCGGCAAGCTGGTGATCGATCCCGAGGCGCGGCGGGTGACGGTGTGCGGGCAGGAGGTGCGCCTGACGCCGACAGAGTATCGCTTTTTGCTCTACCTGGCGCAGAATGCCGGCCGGGTGCTGTCGTACGGCCAGATCCTCGACAACGTGTGGGGGGCGGATTACCAGGGCGGCGACAAGAATGTGAAGGTATACGCGGTCTATTTGCGGCGCAAGATCGAGGCGGACCCGCAGAATCCCAAGTACGTGCTGTCAGAGTGGGGGGTGGGGTATTATATGCCGAGGTTGTGAGGAGAGGGATTGGTAGATTGGTAGATTGGTAGATTGGGGAGTGGGGTCCGCGGGAGCGGGCCTTTTTTTTATCCGAGAACGCGGATTTCTCGGATTGGCGGATGGCTCTGCTCGTGCGCGCTTTGATCCGTTCATCCGAGAAATCCGTGTTCTGCCAGCCGTAGCACTGCTAGCCCGCCCCCAGGTCCCACAGGTCGGCGGTGACGTCGTGCAGGCCGAGGGAATCGAGCTTGTGGGGCGTGGGCTTGCCGGTGTCCCAGTCCCAGTCGCGGCAGCGATAGTACTCGGGCAGGAGGATGTCCATGCGCGGGCGGCGGCCCTCGCTGCCGTTGGCCATGGGCAGCATCAGGCGCTCGGGCAGGCGGTCGTGGCCGCGGCGGATGCCGAGGCGGTTGTTAAAAGCCCGTTTCAGGGTAAAGGCGCGCTCGCCGGCGCGCTGCCAATGGGCGACGTCGCCGGGGTGGCCGGTGGCGGCCGAAAGCAGGTCGGCGAGCAGCGGGGCGGTGGGGTTGACGAACACGCACATGATGGCGCTGTTGAACAGGGTGCGCCAGTCCTGCAGGTTGGCGACGGTGCGGGCCTTGCCGCGCGAGCGGAAGCGGCCCGAGGGCTCGAGGCCGGCCTCGGGGATGGTGAGGCCCATGTCGACGTTGTACATGTCGCCCTGCATGTGACAGGCGCCGCGCGGCGAGGTGGCATAGACGAGGGCCATGCCCGACAGGGCGCGGGGGTCGTGGGCGGCGGGCTCGAGCTTGTTGACGTGCACGGCCAGGTCGTCGGCGCCGTAGCGGGCGGCCAGGCGCTGGGTGCCTTCGGCGAGGGCGTCGCCCAGGCCGCGGCGGTAGGCGATCTGCTCGATCAGGATGTGCGCCGCCTCGGCGTCGCCCCAACGGAGCGGCAGGCCGCCCGTGTCCGCGGCGGTCAGGATGCCGCGGTCGTAGAGGAGATAGGCCAGGGCGATAACCGAGCCGGCGCTGATGGTGTCGAGGCCATAGCGGTTGCAGAGGTGGCCGGCGTAGGCGACGGCGGGCAGGTCGTCGATCAGGAGCTGCGAGCCGAGCATGGCGACCGTTTCATACTCCGGGCCATCGACCACCTCGACGCCGTAGGGGGTATCCGCCAGGCTCACCTCGCGCCCGCAGGCCACGGCGCAGCCGTAGCAGGGCACGGGGCGGGTGAGGATCGTCTCGAGCATGGACACGCCGCTCAGGGCGGTGGCCTCTTCGAACTCGGGCTGCGACCAGTACTTGTTGGGCATGTTGCCCCACATCATGCTCATGTCGACAAAGGAGGCGGTGCCCATCTCGCGATAGACCTGGGTGGTGATGTCGTCGAGGACGACCTGGCGCGCGGCACGGGCGGCGGCGGAAAAGGCGTCGGGATCGGCGAGAGGCATACGCCGGCGCTTGCCACGCACGGCGATGGCTTTCAGGTTCTTGGATCCCATCACGGCGCCCATGCCGGTGCGGCCGGCGGCACGCCCATGGTCGTTCATCACGGCGGCATAGAGCACCAGGTTTTCGCCCGCGGGGCCGATGCTGGCCACGCGGACCTTGGGGTCGTCGAGCGCGGCACGCAGGTAGTCCTGGGTCTGGTAACTGTCGAGGCCCCACAGGTCCGAGGCATCGTGCAGGGCAGGCGGCTGGCCACAGACGATGGACAGCCACGTGGGCTGCTTGGCACGGCCGTGGACCACGACGCCGTCATAGCCCGCAAAGCGCAGCTCGGGCCCCCAGAAGCCACCGCTGTTCGACTCGCCCCAGATGCCGGTGAGCGGCGACAGGGCGCACACCTCGAACCGGCCGCACGACGGAGCGCCGGTGCCGACGAGCGGCCCGGTCATAAAGATCAGCACGTTTTCGGGGCCGAGGGGATCGGTGCCGGGCGGGATGCGATCGTAGAGGTAGCGGGCGGCATATCCGGCGCCGCCGACGAAATCGCGGGCAATGGCGGGGTCGAGGGGCTCGTCAGAGAGGGTGCCCGTGGTGAGATCGACGATCAGGAGCTGGCCGAGATAGCCGTCCATGTGCGTGTCCTTTCAAAAATCGATATTGGATATGGGCGTGGTGCCCAATATCCAACGCTAAAAGTCGACGGGCGTGCCGTCGTAAATGCACCAGAGCAGGCGCTCGATCTCGTCGTCGCCGGGGAAGCGAGGGCTGACGGTGGTGGCGCTGTCGTTGAGGGCGTTGTTGATGAGGAGAGGAAGCGCGAGCTCGAACGCTTCACGAGTGACGCCGGCGGCGGCGAGCGAGGTCGGCTGGCCGATGCGGGTGGCGAGGTCGCGCACGGCCCCGGCGAGGCAGCCGGCGGCCTCCACCTCGCTGCCGGCGGGCAGGCCGAGGCTGCGGGCGATGCCGGTGTAGCGGGTGGGCACATCGCCGTGGACGGTGAACTCGATCGTGTAGGGCAGGCAGAGGCCGACCATCCGGCCGTGGGGCAGGTGAATGCCGGCGCCAAGGGCGTGGCCGATGCCGTGGGCCAGGGTGGCGATGGCGTTGCCAAAGCCGAGGCCGGCGATGGTGGCGGCGTTGTGCATGTGCTCGCGCGCC
Source organism: Anaerolineae bacterium (assembly GCA_035461725.1). Classification (GTDB taxonomy): domain Bacteria; phylum Chloroflexota; class Anaerolineae; order JAAYZQ01; family JAAYZQ01; genus JAFGIA01. The sequence continues at coordinate 1,877 of DATHUZ010000759.1, read as the reverse complement.
TCGGGGTCGGCGGCGCCCCGCTCGTAGGAACGGGGCAGGTAGTCAAAGACGAGCTGGATCGCCTTCAGGCAGAGGCCGTCGGTAAAGTCGGTGGCCCAATCGGAGGCATAGCCCTCGACCGCGTGGGTGAGGACGTCCATGCCGGTGTCGGCCGTGATCCGGGGCGGCAGGTCGGCCACAAAGAGGGGATCGACGATGGCCAGGTCGGGAATGTTTTCAGAGTGGCCCACGGACACCTTGCGCTGCTCGTCGTGGTCGGTGAGGACGATGGGCCAGGTGACCTCGGCGCCGGTGCCGCTGGTGGTGGGGATGGCGATCAGGCGCGCCTTCTGGCGCAGGCCGAGCTTGCCAAAGGGAGCGACGTCGTCGGGGTCGAGGTCGGGGCGCTCGTACTGGATCCAGATCGACTTGGCCGCGTCGATGCTAGAGCCGCCGCCGAGGCCGACGATCCAATCGGGCTCGAACGCGAGCGCCCGCTGCGCACCGCGGCGGACGGTGTCGAGGCACGGATCGGGCTCGACCTCGGCAAAGACGGCGACCTCGAGGCCGGCATCCACCAGGCGATCGCGCACCAGGTCGACAAAGCCAAGTGCGGCCACGTTGGGGTCGGTGACGATGAGGGCACGGCGGCCCTCGAGCTCGGCGAGGTGGTCGAGCGCGTTCTGGCCAAACACAATCTCGGGACTACGAAAGTACCACATGGCTCACCTCCGTTGATCAGTCTCGTTGTGCATAGATGACGATCAGGATATTGGTGTCGAGGTCGGGAACGGCGACGTATTGCAGGGAAAGAATTTCGCGGGTATCGTCGTTGGTCCAAAAGATACCGTCTCTGCCCTCGGCACGGGCACTCTCCAGCGCTTCGGACGACTGCTCGCTCCACCGGCCGGGAAGCAGGCCCTGGTAATGGGCCACGATCTGCGGAAACGTGGTGCTGGCAGGCAAAGAGTAGGCGCGGATCTCGACGGTGCTTGCGCCGAGCGACTCTCGAAAGTCCCGGGCCACGGCGTCAGGGTTGAACGGGATTTCGGCGGCGGTCAGCTCCCGAGCCGTGTCGGGGGCAGCGGGTATCGAACCGAGATGTTCATCGTCTGAGCCGCACGAAGAGAGGATGGTAGCGATCAGAATGGCAAGGGTGAGAAGGGCAAGTCCCGACCTTGCGATGGCATGGCGGCGATCGTCCATGATCACCTCGTGGCGTGGAACCTGGTGGGCTCCCCCACCCCGCGTGGAGCTGGGGGAGCCCATCACGGTCCGGTCGCTGCTACCGGGACTCTGCCGCGCCTGTGACGGCGGCGTTCAGGTCGGTCATGAGCGCGTCGACGTCGATGCCGTGCGCCATGGCGCCCTGCTCGACGTTCTCGAAACGCGCAATCGCACAGCCGAAGCACATCAGCCCGTGTCGCAAAAAGACCGGGATCGTCTCCGGATGGTTCTGAACCACGTCGCCGATGGGCATGGTGCGCTTGATCGGTCCTGCTTGTGTTGATTCCACTGCTGAATCCTCCAGACTCTATATTTTGTTGGGGTTAGCCCTGCTCTTCCAGCTCGTACTCGGGCTCGGGCTGCTCGACGCGGGTGTCGCCCGGGTAGGCCCGATCCTCCAGCTCGGCGATATACTGCTCGGCCTGCATGCCGGCCTTGGCCCCGGTGCCGACTGAGGTGGCAATCTGGCGGTAGGTCCAGTCGGCCACGTCGCCGGCAGCCCACACGCCGGGCACGTTGGTGCGTGTATCCTCGTCGGTGGCGATGTAGCCGTTGTCGCGCAATTCGATCTGACCTTCGAGGAATTTGGTATTGGGTGTGTGGCCGATGGCGACGAACACGCCGTCGGTGGGCAGCAGGCGCTCCTCGCCTGTTTTGAGGTTGCGCAGCTT
>DATHUZ010000758.1:0-10308 GCA_035461725.1 Anaerolineae bacterium | reverse complement strand
ATCGGATATATTTGTCTTGCATCAAACGCCCGACCAGAGAGAGGAGGGAGGATTATCGCAGAGAACCGGTTCCGTGTGATAGTATGAATCGCAGCCTCATGGTACCCCATGATCTCAGACTATTAAAACGGAGGAACAATGCGAAGAATTACCCTGGTTTTGCCCGTGATCCTGTTCATCCTGGCTGCAGTGGCGGTCGTTTCGATCACGGCCCAAGACATTGCACAGCCACAACAGGCTGCCCCCAGGTTGGCGATCGCGCATCTGGCTCCCTTCGCGCCAGATCCCGGGACCGCCGTGACGGTGACCCTGGACAGTACGCCCGTGCTCGCCGATTTTGAGTTCGGCGAATCCACCGGCTACATCGAAGTACCGACCGGGACACACCTGATCGAGATCTTTGTGCCGGGCAGTGCCACGCCGGTGATCAGTGGGAACGCAACCTTCAACGAAGACGAGTTCTACACGGCAGTTGCCATCGGCGGTGCAAACGGCTGGGCTCCCGAGCTGCTGTTGCTCCAAGATGACAACTCCCCGCCCACCGCCGGCTCGGCCAAAATCCGGATCGGGCACCTCGCGCCCTTGGCTGCTGACCTGGCCGACACGCTCGCCGATGTCCGCCTCCAGGATGGCACGATCATCCTCGACGACGTGCCCTACGGCGCAGTTGCACCCTACCTGGAGCTGCCGGCGGGTCCCTACGACCTCAAGGTGACGACGCCCGATGGCGCCGTGACGCTCATCGACCTGATGCCCGTCGACCTGTCGGACGGGGACATCGTATCTGCCGTTGCCGCGGGCGACGGGGTGAACCAGCCGTTAGGCGCCTTTGTCCTACCGATGAATTTCGCCGGCAGCTTCTTGCCGCTCGCGGCTTCGCTGCAGGTGGCGCACCTGGCGCCCTTCGCCATGGACCCGGATACGTCCGTCACCGTCGCCCTCGACGGCCTGCCGGTCCTCACCGACTTTCAGTTCGCCGACTCTACCGGTTACCTGCCTGTGCAAGCGGGCGTCGACCACCTGGTCGAGATCATTCCGACAGGCAGCATGACCCCCGCCATCACGGCTACGGTCAATCTGACCCAGGCCACGAGTTACGCGGCCATCGCGGTGGGCGGCGCCAACGGCTGGCCGCTGGAGCTGCTCCTGCTGGAGAACGACGAAACACCGCCAACCGCCGGCTCGGCCAAGGTGCGCATCGGCCACCTGGCACCCTTTGCCGCGCTGCCGGCAGACACGCTGGCCGACGTCCGCCTCCAGGACGACACGATCATCCTCGACGACGTGCCCTACGGGGCGATCGCCGGCTACCTTGAGCTGCCGGCGGGTAGCTACGACCTCAAGATCACCACCGCCGACGGCAGTGTCACACTGATCGATCCGATCCCGGTAACCTTGAACGACGGGGACAACCTGTCGGTGTTCGCCGTCGGCGACGGCGCCAACCAGCCGGCTGCTGCCTTGGCCCTGCCGCTCTGCCAGCCGGGATTCCTGCTGCCCGAATTCTACACCTACTACCTGCCGCTCATCTATAGCAACAACTAGCGTAACGGTTGCACAATCAGTGGCCGAATCAGTCAATTCGGCGCAAAAACGTCATTCCTGAACAGTGGCAAGGGCGGTTGAAGCGCCAAGCCCTGTCCGATCCATAGTTCTGCCCCTGGATAGGGGCTCAGATCGTCGAACTTTAACAACACAGAGCCTTCTGACTGCCAAAAGACGACGGCCGATGTGTTCGCCATGACGCGGACCATCCGCTTTACCGAGGTGCGATCCCGCTCCAACGATTTTGGAAGCTGGTACGGCTGCTCGTTCAGCCACTCAGCAGCCCATCGCACCAGATTGGCTGCCAGCACTGCGAACTCCTCCTGAATAGCCAGGCCAGCAGCTGAACGCACTTTCAGGTGGTGCATCTCGAAAACGTGCTTTCCTTCCTTGACCCCGGCTTCGATCGTCTGACGGCCGTTGTAAAAGTCGAACCAGGCGACCAAGTCGTGTGTCACCGGTTTGGGGCCGTAATGAACCAGAGTCGCATAGCGTTCCTTCCGGCCGGTCTGAAAGCGCTCCAGACCGACATCCAACGGATAGGGACAGAAGTCCAACTTCAGCTTCGGCCACGCGATCATCTCGGCATTGTCTCCGACCCGCGTCCACGCCATCTGTTCGGTCACCCGCTTCTTCAGTGCGCCAGTCACCTTGTCGCTCATCGCCTTACCATACACCTCGTACCCCATCTCGATCAACCAAGCCAGATTTTCGCCACTGCCAAAGCCACCATCCAGTCGGAAGATGGCCCGAACTGGCGCTCGGTTGCTCCGGTTCTCTGCGGCAAACTGCTCGAAACGAGACTCCAAGGCTGTCAACGTGACCCAGAGACTGTGCCCCTTGGCAACCTGTCGAGCCACTGCCTGGCGAGCCCTTGTCAGCTCTCGACTTCGGCGCTGCAGTCGTCGCCAGCGAACCCCTACCTTGGCCTGAGCTTTCGCCAGTCGACTGTAGGGACGTGGCGCTTGGCAAGGCGGCCCATCTCGTTCGACTATCTCGGCCACTGCCGCCAAAGCCCGGTGCCACTCAGTTGTTGCCGCCTGCACTTTGTCGCGAGCCACGTTGAGTTGACTGCGGCACTGTTCGAGTCGGCGTTGTGCTGCCTCGATCTCTGCCTGTTGGTCACGAATCCGCTCAGCCAGCAAGTCGGTTCGCCGCAACGGTCGTGCCCCTGTCCTGGCTTCGGCTGCCCGAACCAGAGCATCAGCCTGGCTGCACGAGACAGTATCACCAGGATGAGGTGTAACCGACAGCCACAGCCGACCATAGGTTGGGCTGTGGAGGCTAACCAGTGCAGCCTGGTAACCGAGGCGAACGGCATCGTCCATCCAGCCAAAGGCGGCACCGGGATAGGTCGTGCTGGTACTGGATACGGGACGACCTGTCAGATCGCCGTCGTAGATCAACGTGCCGGTTTGCTGCAGGGATAGCACCACTTCCCGGTCGATGAACGGACGGCTGACCTCTTCGATGACGTCGCGAACCGCTTCCACCGTTTCTTCCGTGCAGGCTTGCAACGTGCGGCTGACACCACTGTAGTCAGCCCACCCGGGTTGGTCCCACGCAGCGGCGACGGTTTGATCCCGATCCAGAGGATGCGGGGCGTGACTGATATCCTGGAGATAGCGACAGCCGCTCAGGATGGCGACCAGGAACTCGATCAGTTTGGTCTGCGGCTCGTAGTCTCGTTTGCGCTGCGCAATCGGCACCGTTTCCAGCCGCTGGACCAGGCCGATCTGGCGGGCATACAGCCCCCATGGCACGAGCATGGCATGAGCAGTTCGCGTGATTTTCGGTTCGTCGTTGCCCGGCGATTGACTCACTGTGACCTCCGCGGTGCGTAGCTGTCACAATGAGTCTACCTGAAGGCTCTCTGTTGGTAAAGTGCCGATTATTCTCGGTTTAGAACGATTGTGCCTCTGATTGCACAATCGTTAGGCTAGCTCGTGGAACGAGAATGTTGTATACTATTTCGCGACTCGTTACCTGGGCACGACGAGTCTGGTGCTGTGTGGGAATGTGAGTGGGTGTGACGGGGTGCCCGACGGCGGCAGGGTGGCCGAGTCGCGGCACGATCCGTACGGTGCCGGGCGGCGGATATGGACACACAGTAATCCACATGTTGGGGGACCTCGGTCATGAGAAAAGTCATTGTGCTTGAACATATCACCCTTGATGGTGTCATCCAGGCCCCAGGCGGGCCCGACGAAGATACCGACGGCGGCTTTGCGTATGGCGGGTGGATCGCGCCCTATTCCGACGCGGTTCTCGGCACGCTCCTGAGAAAGCAGATGAACATGCCGTTCGACCTCTTGTTAGGGCGCAAAACCTACGAAATCTGGGCGCCGTATTGGCCGCAACATGCGGACGCGTGGCCGGGCGCCAACGCGGCCACCAAGTACGTCGCCTCGAATACCATCACATTTGGCGAATGGCAGCCGTCCCTGTTTTTAAGCAGAGATGTTGCAGACCAGGTCGCCACAATCAAGCAGCAGCCAGGGCCCGGTTTGCACGTTTGGGGAAGCGGCAATCTCATTCAGACGCTTCTCAAGCATGATCTGGTCGATACGTTCTGGCTGATGATATATCCGATCACGTTGGGCGTTGGCAAGCGCTTGTTTGCCGGTGGCACGATCCCCACGTCGTTCAAGGTGACGGAAAGCCAGGTCACCCCACAAGGCGTCATCGTCGTGAATTACGAGCGTGCACGTGCCATCACAACCGCAACTTGATGACTTTTCGCGCCCTGTCGGGCGTGCTGTCCCGCCCAAGCTGCCGGGTTGCTACACGCAGGCGTCGTATCTCACCACGTGTCAGACGAACATAGAAGAGGCCATCCAGGTGTACCTGGAAATGCTCGACAAAGACCGATCGCGGACCTTTTCCGACGTTCGTCGGCTTGCAGCGGTTGGAGGTCATGGTCTGAGTCGGCTGAAGCTTTTGCCGCACCTCGATCTGACCAAGGTCGCCAAAGCAGCCGGGTTCGAATGGGAGCGCCGGCGTTGAGCAGCTTCAAGGTCACGACCAGGGATGTATTGGAAGAACGACTGGCGAAGGACTATGACGCGCTTGCCTCAATGTACCAGGAACTCGCGACTCTGTTCCGGCCTGGACCTTCACCACGGGCGACTTTGCCCATCCAGAAGTGGCCGGCACGAGCCCCGTGGAGGGCAGCCAGCAGGGCACTCCGGAACCAGTCATCGCCTACTTTAGCAAGGACGTGTCGACCGCATTTGTCCGCACTTCTTGAGGAGGCCCGAGCTTGCTCGGGGAGGCTCCGCCCGGTGGACACCCGCCTGAGCAAGCTCGAGCCCTCCAATGCGAGCCCACGGTCAAAGTGACCGGCGACCCTGAAACACAGCCCGGCTGTCACCTTGCCCAAAACAGTGTCACCTGTATAGGTCGAGGATCGCCGGTCCGCCGCGTGACCCGGTCCGGCTCAAAATTTTAACCTAATAACTGACGTCAACAACTCGGCTTAACCCAAAAACGTGGTACAATAAAACCGGATCACCTTCGATCCGCTTGCACATTACCAACTAAATGCCCCCCGCACCACAGTGCGGCCCGCATCGCACTGCGGCCCGCACCGCACTGCGGCTCCCACTCCCACCGTCACCCGACGTCACGTCGGCATCGTCGGGAAGCGCGTTTCACCACGCTTCTTACGCGTTTCGACACAACTTCTCCTCGCTTCAACGCCTATTTTCCCGACGTTCCCGGCGTCGTTTCTGGAATTTCACACCCGCCGGGGGCGCGTGCTGGTTTCTACCCATAATCGCGCTTCATCATCGCGAATCTGGCGATCTCATACACCCCCGTACCCCGGCATACGTCAGAACGTCGGGCTGCAGGCCTGGACTCGGCGGCGTCGGCCTTTGCCCTGTCGCGCGCATGCACAGGAGTCCGGCGCGACCGCGCCGGGCTCCTGGGATCGGTTGGTGCCGGCTGAGCCTAAGGCGCCTCACCCCTCGTCACCGTGAACTTGCCGCCATCGCTCCGCCCGAACACCTCGGGAAAGTACATCTGGTACGCCGTCGACGGTAACACGTAAAACTCGCCCGCCACCCCCGCGCGTATCAGGTAGCTGTACTCGTAGGTCCCACGCGGGAGATAGTTCGCGAACAGCACCACCTTCTCGTCGCGCATCTCTGTATGCGAGAACCACCACCACCCAAAGCCATACCGCCGGTACCAGGCGCTCTCCTCTTCCGCCGTGAGGTTCCGCAGCTCGGGCGCTTCGCCCACCACGCTCGTCGTCTTCAGGCTCATGTCCACGCCCTCGAACCCCGCCGGCAGCGGATCCTCCACCACCACATAGTACAGGTCGTCCGGCGCCACGATCGTCAGCTTTACCTGGATCACGTCGCCCACCTCTGCTGTGTCCACGTAGCGTGTCGGTGCCTCGCCGCTCACGTCCACCGGCGCATATTGCCTGGCCACCATGATCCCCCGCTCCAGCGCCTGCACGTGGTCCGCCGGCAGGCTGTAGCGCAGCGCGGCGCTGTAGTAGAGCTGGCCCTCACCCGTCTGCCCCTCTGCCGGCTCGAGGCGCTCGATCACCAGCCGGTTCGCTTCCTCTTCCAGCAGCCGCGCGATGTCCACCCGCAGCTCGCGCCCCTCCGCCAGGTTCTCTGCGTTCACGTCGCCGCCCGCCAGTTCCCGGCCGTTGAGCGACACCCGGTAGCTGTAATCGCCGTGCAGCTCGCCGCTGGCCCGCATATACTCCACCAGCCCCATCAGCGCCCACGCCGTCTCCTGCGTGCTCTCCCAGTGTCCATCCTGCCGCACCGCCATCAGCCAGCGCACCGCGCCCGGCAGTAGCTCGTTCTCCGGGTCGAGCCGCGAGAAGGCCCACACCACGATCGCCGTCGTGCGCACGTCCGTGTTCATGTTCCAGTAGTCGGGCTCGCCCTCTTGCCAGTGCGCGCCCGTCGCGCTCACCACCGCGTCGCCGGCCAGGTCGCTCAGCAGCGTGTCCACCCGCTCCCGCTCGTCCGGCTCCAGCAGGCTCAGCGCCACCGCCAGCGTCGCCTGCCCGTAGCGGCTCAGCAGGTCGCGTTTCTCGAACAGGCGGATCGCCACACCCAGCTCGCCCTGGCCGCCCCTCGATTCTTCCTGTGCCGAGGTGTCCCGGGTCAGGCTGTTATACTCACCCAGCACGTACAGCTCGTACGCCAGCCTGTTCGCTTCCCACTCGCTTTTCACCCGATTCACCGAGGGCAGGTTCTCGCGCAAAAACGCGGCGGCGCGGTCCATCGCATCCGGGTCCACCACGAACGCGGCGCGATGCGCCTCGATCAGCCCGTGCAGTGCATAGGCCGTGACGTACGCGTTGCTCTCGTCGTTCACCCACCAGCCCCAGCCGCCATCGTAGTGTTGATTGGCGTACAGGCGCTGCAGGGCGATGCCCACCATCTGCGCCAACTGCTGCCGCAGCGCATCCCGATCCTGCCCCTCTGCCGCGCCCGGCATCGAGAGCACGCCGTTCATCTCCAAGAGCACCTGCCACGTCAGCACGTTCGGCAGGAAGCGGCTCACCGTCTGCTCGGTGCACTCGTATGGATAGTGCGCCAGGTAGTCCAGCGCCTCTCCCGCCGCTGCCGTCAGCGAGCCATCGACGCGCACCGTCAGCTCGCCCTGCTGCGCGTCGACGGCCGGCGAAAGCTGCACCACCTCTTGCCTCACCTCGGGCTCTGACAGCCGCCCCGCCGTCGCCATCACTTCCGGCGTCACATAGCGGTACACGGGCAGCGCGTCCTCGCGCCCGTCGTACAGGTCGCCGGCCGACGCCCAGGTGCGCACGCTCACCTCTGCCCCCGGCAGCACCTCCACGGGCCAGTCCACCCGCACATTGTCGCCCGCCGCCACGCGCACCTCGCGGCTCGTCTCTGCCGGCAGCGCCAGCCCCTCGGCGCTGATGTTCACCCGCACGTCGAGCGGCTCTGTCGTATTGTTGTGCACCACCGTCGCGATCTCGGCCCTGTCGCCCACCACGAAAAAGCGCGGCAGCACCGGGCGTACCAGCAGGTCGAGCGTGCTGAGCACGTCCACGTTCACCTGCCCCACCAGTGTCTCGGCCGTGATGCCGCGCGCCTGCATCCGCCACGTCGTCAGGTTGTCGGGCAGCGCCACCTCCACCCGCGCCTTGCCCTCCTCGTCGGTGCGCACGGCCGGCGCCCAGAACGCCGTGTCGGCAAACCGGCTGCGCACCAGCCCACCATCCTCACCGCCGCCGCCGCCCTTGGCCCGCGCGCGCACCTCCTGGTTATACTGCTCCATCGCCACCACCAGCGGCAGGCTCGTCCTGACCCCCAGGCCGCGCCCGCGCCAGAACGTGTTGAGCAGCGTCTCGCCCCGCTCGTCGGCCAGCGCCAACACCGCCAGGTCGGCCAGCCGCAGCGACAGCTCGGCCTCCACGGGCTCGCCGGCATGGTCGGTCACCAGCACGTCGTACGTCGCCGTCTGCCGCGGCCCATAGTGCTCGCCCTCGTCCATCTCTTTGTCAGGCGTCAGCGTGATCTCGAGCTCTTTCGTCTCCAGCGACACCGGCAGCTTGACCAGCCCCATCTTGAAATCGGCCAGTCCCTGGCTCGCCAGGTCGCCCGGTCCCTGCCCCGCGCCTTGCACCAACACCACCGACACGAACACGTTCGGCACGTGCCCTTCCACGATCGGCACGCGCAGCACGGTGCTGTTCCCCTCGATCTCGAGCACGTCGACGTCGAGGATGTGGCCCCGCTCCACCGTCACCAGCGCCTGCACCGTGCCGGTAAAGGGCGACGGCACCAGTACCTCCGCCACATCGCCCACGTCGTACTCGTCCTGGTCGGCGATCAGCTCGATCCGGTTGTTGCTCTCGCGCCGCCAGCTCACGGTTTCACTGCCACCCCACACCCAGAAGTAGGCGCTGCTCCGGATCTCGTTTCCACGCCGGTCGACGCCTGTGGCGCGCACGCGATAGCTGCCCGCCTGGCGCGGCGTGAACTCGGCCACCGCCTGCCCCTCCTCGTCCGTCGTCACCGTCGTCGTGAACACCGGCTCGTCCTGGGCGACCCACTCCCAGTAGAACTGCCCATCTTCCGCCTCGCGCCGCGTGCTGAACCAGTTGTGCTCCATGAACACCACCGTCAGCTCGACGCCCGCCACCGGCTCGCCCTCCCAGTCGACGGCCAGCAGGTCGACCTCTTTTTCCTCTCCCACCTCGGCCAGGTAGCCGCGCGGCGCCACACCGGCGTAAAACTCGCCCTTGTGCACCACTGCCGCCGTCCGGCTGCTCACCTGCTGGTCGTTGACGTCGGTCACGCTCGCCTCGATCGTATAGATCTGGCTCTGCGTCTCCTCAGACAGGTCCGTCGGCACCCGGAACGTCACGCGCCCGTCGTCGCCCGTCTCCACCTCTCCCTGCGCCACCAGCTGGCCATAACTCCCATATTCCGCCTCTGCCCAGTCGCCCCACTCATAGTCGGCCCAGCTATAGTACGGGCACACCTCGCCTGTAGGGCACTCGTACCGGAAAAAATAGTCGCTGCTCAGGGCGCTCCACTGCAGGCCGGCGCCTGCCACCGGCCCGCCAAAGTAGTAGGTCGCTTCCACCGCCGCCTGGATCGTCTCGCCCGCCAGGTAGCCGTCACGTGCGGCCTCCACCGCCACCTGGAACTCGGGCGCCCTGTATTCTGCCACCTTGAACGTCGCGGTGGCGTACAGCTCACGCTCCGGCTCCTGGATCTGCACCCAGTAGTCGCCCAGCGCCGCTTCCTCGTCGAGCACCAGCTTGTCGTTCAGCGTGCCCATGTCGTTCAGCGCCAGCTCTTCCGTGTACAGCTCCTTGCCCTGCGGGTCGTACACCTGGACGGTGACCCCGTCCAGGTCGTCGGGCACCCGGTAGTTGGCGTCGTCGTCGGCCCGCAGAATGCCCTTAAAGTACACCGTCTGGCCCGGCCGGTAGATCGGCCTGTCGGTGTACATATACGCCTGGTACCCGGGTGCCCAAAAGTCGGACTCCAGGTCATAGTCCCACGGGTTGATCCCGCGGTCCCAGCTATTGTACACCAGGGCGAACGTCTCCTGGCCCGGCTCGCCCGACACCGCAAAGAATGGATCCCACAGGTTCTTCTCCTGGAGTCCCTCTACCAGCGCCACGCCATCGCTGCCGGTGGTGGCCCGGGCATCAGGATCCCCCGGCGTGCTGTAGAACGTAATGGGCAGGCCCGCCACCGGCTCGCCGCTCGACAGGTCCGTCGCCCACACCAGCGCCTCTTGGGGTGTTTGCTTGAGGGTCAGGTTGAGCGCCGACTTGGCCAGCACGAAACGCGACGGCTCGTAGCTGCGTGGGTACGCCTCTTTCACCTGCGGTGTGTCGAGCTGCACGAAATAGATGCCCGGCGGCAGCGCTTCACCCCCCTCCAGGGCCAGCTCAAAGGTCGCCAGGTGCACCTCGTTCCTGTCGCCGCCCACCTGGCGCGCCCAGCGCCGCACCAGGTCGCCACCGTTGGGAGCATAGGCATTCATCATCTCCCAATCGGTATTCATCCGCACAAAATCGGCCATGTCCAGGCGGTAGAGCGATAGCTCCAGGCGCGTCACGTTCCGGTAGGAGGCGTAGAGCAGTGTGTCGGTGTAGGTACTGTACGTGCCGATCCGGTCCACGGTCTGCAGGCTGGCGAACGGCTTCAGGTCGCCCGTCGTAAAGCTCACGCGCGCCGCCTGGCCCAGCGTCTCGCCGAATTTGTCGGGCGTCGACGCGTCGAGCGTCACCCGGTA
>DATHUZ010000757.1:0-2247 GCA_035461725.1 Anaerolineae bacterium | reverse complement strand
ACCACCTCTTCGACGAGCGGCTCTTCGGGCAGTCGTTCATCCACCGGCGGGAGCTCGCCGGCAGCCACCAGCTCGGCCAGCATCGGCGCCTCGTTATACTCGGAAGCCGGGGGCTCCGGTGCCGTCGTGGCTTCAGTCGCGGTTGTCGGCTCGGCTGCCGTCGTCGCCTCTGGCGGAACTGTCGACTCGGCCACCGTTGTCGGTTCGACCACCGTCGTCGGTTCGGGCGCCGGCTGCGTCGGCGCCGGCTCGGCAGTTGCACCACACGCGCTGAGCACCAGCGACAGTACCATAATAAACACCGTCACGACACTCAATCGCGAGCCCATTTTCGTAAGCATGTCTCTTCCCTCCTGATGTGTTACTGGATACTTTCCAAACCTGTAGAAGCCATTCTGTTGCACACGTCCTACACGCTCTGTTCGATAGCCTCCTCCTTTCTGACAGTTTGAAGGTCAGGCGCGCTCGCCCTCACCACGAGCTCCGGTGGCAGTACCACATCTTGGAATTGATCTGTCCTGCCCTGGATACGGGCCAGCAACATCTCTGTTGCCTGCGCGCCGAGGTCGTAGCGAGGTGCGCGGCATGTCGTCAGCGCAGGCGTCACCAGCGCAGCCAGGGGAATATCGTCAAAGCCGGCGATGGCCACGTCGCCCGGCACGTCCAGGCCCAGCTCGTGGCACGCCTGCAGGGCGCCCACGGCGACCAGGTCGTTGTAACAGAGGAGCGCCGTCAATTCAGGGTGATCGGGCAAAAGATCGAGTGCCGCTTCCCTTCCGCCGTCCACGTCTGCGGAGCAATGCCTGACCCAGCCCGGCTGCGGTGCCAGCCCGGCTGCGTGCATCGGCGCGCGATAGCCCGCTGCACGCAGTCGCCCACTGCGTGAGGCTGCAGGCCCGGCGAGAAAACCAATCTGCGTGTGCCCGCTGCGCAGCAGGTGCTCGACGGCCAGCCGGCTGCCCAGCTCGTCGTCCACCAACACCACACCGGTGTCGGTCCCGTCGAGCCGGCGGTTGATCAAGATCGCGGCGGGATAACGTTCCAGCGCTGCCTGGAGCTCGGCGGCGTCGAGGCGCGAGCTGCACAAAATGAGGCCATCCACGCGCTTCTCTTCGAGCGATTCCAGGATGGCCTTCTCACGGTCCGAGTCTTCTTCTGTATTGCACAAAAAAACATTGTAGCCGGCGGCATACGCCTCGTCTTCGACGCCCCGCGCTATGTCAGAAAAGAAAGGGTTGGAAATGTCAGGTACTACAAAACCGAGGGTGCCGGTGCGCTGGGTGGCGAGGCCGCGGGCAATCCCGCTCGGGCGATAGCCGAGCCGGTCGATCACCGCCAACACGCGGTGGCGGGTGGCAGGGCTGATCTCCCCCTTCTCATTGACAACACGTGAGACCGTCATGGTCGACACGCCCGCTTCGCGGGCGACGTCCGACATCGTGATCCGGCCGGCCATCATTCCCCCTTCAACCTGCCCGTTAGCGCTAACGTTAGCGCTAACATTATAACAGATCGCGCCGGGGCTGTCAACAAGTTTGGAGGTGGAACTTTATTGACTCCCTCAATCGTCCGCTCGCCGCTCCCCAGCCGGAGCCATTCATGCCCCGGCGGTGTCTCAAAATTTTAAGCTAACAACTGACATAAACCACTCAACACTTCCCAAAAACGTGGTATACTAGGATCGGACTCTCTTCTATCCGCTTGCATCTTAACAACTGCCCCCCCCTCGCGGGGGGAGGATTCGCTACACAGAGTGATCTCTTCTTTTGAGCGCCTCGGCCATCGCCGCCACGTGCGCCCGGTTCGTGCCACAGCAGCCGCCGATCACCTGCGCCCCCGCCGCGCGCAGCTCGCGCGCCACGTCGGCCATGTACGCCGGCGACACGTCGTACACCACCCTGCCCTCCTCCAGGCGCGGCAGGCCGGCATTCGGCTTGGCCCACAGCATGGCATCCGGGGCCGCCTCTCGCATCGCGCGCATAAACTCGGGGAATTCGCCCGGGTCCTTGCCACAGTTCGCGCCCAACCCGGCCACGAGCGTCACTACCTCCGCGGCTGCCTTGGCCGGGCGGACGCCCATCATCGTCCGCCCGTGCGTGTCGAAACTAAAGGTGCAAAAGACCGGCAGGTCACTGACGCGCCGCGCGCCCGCGATCGCCGCCTTCGCCTCGGCCAGGTCACTCATCGTCTCGATCAGCAAAAAATCGGCACCGCCGGCCGTCAACGCCTCCGCCTGGGCGGCGTAAG
>DATHUZ010000756.1:0-7539 GCA_035461725.1 Anaerolineae bacterium | reverse complement strand
GTATCGGCCAGCGTCCCGTCGCCCAGGTCCCAGGTGTAGGTGAGGGGGCCGGGCCGGTTGGTGACGGCGAGTAGGGTCACCTCGTCCCCGTCGCAGAGAAGGAGCGGGTCGGGCGGCTCGTCCCCGGCGGGGTAGCGGATGCTCAGCTCGGGAGCCAGGACCGTGCTGGTGGCGTGGACTGTGGCCGAAAAGTTGGCAAAGCTGGTGAAGTCGAGTTTCGCCTCGTTGGTGATGACCTGTCCGACCAGTGCCCAGTCGACCGGCTGGACGACAGCGCTCAGGGTGCCCGTCGCGACGGCGGGCACCTCGCCCAGGTCCCAGACGATGCGATGGTGCACGGGGTCGTAGGTGCTGTCGAGACCGCCGGTGCTGGTGAGGTATTCGACGCCGGCCGGCAGGGTGTCGGTGACGAGCACGTCTGTGGCCGAGACGAGGCCGGTGTAAGTGAAGGAGAGGGTGTAGGTCAACGGGTCGCCGAGGATGACCGGCTCGGGCGCGGCCTGCTTGTCGGCCAGCAGCTCCAGGCCCAGGTTCACCTGTGGGGCGACGGCCACCACGTTGGGGTTGCTCGCCGGGTCCACGTTGACGCGCGCGGCCACGGTGTGGGTGTCTGTTTCGAGGACGTACACTTCATCGGCACCGGTGACGCTGCCGCTGGTGACGTAGGCATAGCGTCCGTCGGCGCTGAAATCGACGTCGCGGGGGTCCGAATCGGTGAGGTGCGGCAGGGCCACAGTGGTGATGACGCTGTTGTCCGTGGCGTCGATCACGGTCACGTCGTGGCTGTCCTCGTTGGTGACATAGATGAGCGTGCCGTCGGGCGTGACGTCGATGCCCCATGGATCGTCGCCGACGGGGATGGCGGTCACGACCGACAGGTCGGTCGTGTCGAGGACGTGGACGACGTCCTGGCCCCGGTCGGTGATGTAGAGCCGGTCGCCCATGGGACCGACCACGAGCTGCCACACGCTGCTGCCCAGCAGTATCTCCTGCGTGACGGTAAAAGTCTCGCTGTCGAGCACCCAGAAATAGTCGCCGTACCAGTCCACGACATAAATGTCGCCGCTCACCGGGTTGAGCGCCAGGTTGCCGGGGCCCAGGTAGTGGGTCGGGATGGGGATGCTGTCCGCTACGCTATAGGTACCGGTGTCGACGACGGTTACGTCGTCGGTGTCGCGGTTAGCGACAAAGGCATAGGCGCCATCCTGGCGAAAGGCGACGCTGACAGGGTACTCGCCGACGAGGATGCGGTGCGTGATCTCGTTGGTGGCCGTATCAATGACCACCACGCCGTCGCCGCTGGCGCCGGGGATCCAGACCTCGCTGCCGTCGGGTGACATGGTGGCATCGTAGGGATAGTCGGCTTCGGGCAGGAGGCTCAGGCGGGTGACCAGCGTCGCGGTTTGTAGATCAAAGACGGCCGCTTCGTCGGTGGTGCTGGCGCCGGTGTAGCCATACTGCCCGGACGTGCGGAGTGTTTGCAGCCGGGCCGAGGTGGAAGCTGCCGGACCGGCCAGGTGGACGACGAGCTCGGCTCGCTCGCCGGGCGGGCCGGCGGGCACGCGGACGCGGACGGTCACGGGGCCGGCCTGGCCGGCGGCCAGCGAAAGGCGCTGCGCCGAGAGATCGGCAGCCCAGGGCGACTCGATCGCCAGGTCAAAGACACCGTCTGCGCCGGTCTGGTTGACGGCCCACAGGGAGAACGTAGCGTCCTGACCTACCGGGGCGGCCTCTGCTTGGAGACCGGGACTGAGGTAGAGCCCGTCGGGCGGCGTGAAACAAACGGCCAGGCCGGCGTGCAGGCGATTTTGGCGGGGATAGCCGTTAAAGAGATAGCCGAGCCCGTCCACCGGCCCCTGGATGCCGACCGTCGCACCCTCGCCATCGCTGCGCGCGCCGGCGAGAGAGTCGTATAGGAAAGTGACGCGGCCGTCCTCGCCCAACTGGGCCTGGAGGTGAGCGGAGCCGCCGGCCGCGAACCGGGCCTGGTAGGTGACGGCGAGGACGCGATGCGGAGCCGTGCCCACGACCCGGGCGTGCACGGCGTCGACGGCCAGGTCATCCCAGAAGGGCGCCAGGCGGGGCGCCGGCCCGCCGGTGCCGAGGGGTAGGTTGGCCCACGCCGGCGGCTCGCCATCCAGCAAGAGCACGCCGTTGCTGTCAACGGTCAGGCGGGTGTAGGTGTGGCCGTAGAAAGGGAAGGGGAAACCGATGGGGATGGCGAGGGATTCGTCGTCGCCGGCCAGCGCCAGGGGCGACCCGCCGGTTTCGATCCAATCGTAGGCGCACGCTCCGCCGTCGCTGTCGGCGTAGGTGTAGCCAAAGCGGTCGGGGCCGCCGGTGGCGTGGAGGTAGGCCTCGGGAATGCGGAAGGTGTCCGAGGCGTCCACTTTGCCCGCCGGGGCGGCCGGGAGGGGCGTCAGGTCGTCAATCGGCTCTGAAAAGGGGCTCGTCGGGTTCTGCGCGCCGGCCGGTGACCAGGGCAGAAGCAGCGCCGCAAGCAGGATAGCGATCAGCCACTGTGCATGTTTCATCTCCATTCCTCCTTGATGGGTAGCTTTGGTGACGGCAGAGCAGATTATATCACCGAACGAGCGGGATGGCAATCCGGGCTCTGTTGGGCTGCCGAAACGGTGCACAGTCCAGGCTGTGGGTGACTTTGGACACGGATTTACACGGATAACACGGATTTTGCAGTTGACGGGCGTGCCGATGCATAGTAACATATAGCCGACAGTAGGGCGAAGCGTCCAGGAAGCGGCGCCCTGCGAGGATGCGCAGGCGGCGGCACACACGTCACGCCAGGCTGAGGAGACAGGATAGAGGCCATGAGCACGAGCTTTTACGTTTTGACGCTGACGAGTGGGATCAGTTGGACGATCGTCTACCTGGCGATCATCTATCGCAGCTTCAAGGACAGGACCTGCGGCATGCCCTTTTTCGCGCTGGCGCTGAACCTGGGCTGGGAGTTTATCTATTCCTTTCTCCTGGGCGGGCCACGCAGCTTGCAGATGGTGATCAATGTCACGTGGTTCTTTTTCGACGTGGCCATCCTGTACGCCTGGCTAAAGTATGGGCGCGACGAGTTCCCCAAGACGGTCGACCGGCGCTGGTTTTTGCCCTGGACGGCGTTGGCGATCACGACAGGCGTGGTGACGCAATATTTCGCGGGCCTGGAGTTTCCAGGCCTGTTCGGGCCGACGTACTCGGCGTTTGTGATCAACCTGGTGATGTCGATCCTGTTTGTAGCCATGCTGGCACGGCGCGACAGTGTGGCGGGCCAATCGATGGGCATCGCGCTGTTCAAGTGGATTGGCACGGCGGCGCCAACGACCCAGTTCTACCTGCACACGGGCAGCAACCTGGTGCTCGTGCTGGGACTGTTCGTGTTCCTGTTCGACGTGATCTATAGCGTGATGCTGTACCAAAAGTTCCGCGCGGTGGGGCTGAACCCGTTCACGCGAGCGCCTGCTTTGCGCGTGGAACCTGGAACGGGCTCGTGAGTGGTCAAAGTGGTTAATGCACAGGATGCCATCCGCCTATACCGCATGCTTTCGGGCCACGGCATTGCCACCTGGCTGATCGGCGGGTGGGGGGTTGATGCGCTGCTGGGTGAGCAGACGCGGCCGCACAAGGATCTCGACGTCCTCCTGCTGGTGGACGACGTGGCAAGGATGTGCGAGTTCTTTGGCAGCGACGGGTATCACTTGCAGTATCTCTGGTCGGAGAACCGGCACAGCATCGATGGCAAGGGCGTGGAGATCGAGACCGCCTTTGTGCTTGGCGATGCTGAGGGGCGTGAGATCGACGTGCACGCGCTGCGCCTCGACGATGAGGGCAATGGCATCCCGGCGTGGGAGGCGGCGGAGTTTGTCTTTCGAAGCCGGGACCTGGCCGGCGAGGGCACGATCGAGGGCGTGGCGGTGCGATGCGTGACGGCAGAGGTGCAGATGGTGTGCCATGCGGGGTACGACCTGCCGGACGCGCACCGGCGAGACGTGGAGATGCTGCGGGCGCGATTCGGCGTGGAGGTGGGCGATTCGGTGGCCCGTCCGTTGGGGCCATGAGCGGGGGAGACTGCGTGCTGCGGAGCAGCCTATCGCTGGCGCTCGCGCGCAATGACAGGTTCGTAAGTGTTTAATGGCGCGCGCGGCATGGATGATTTCGTAATGGCAGTATTGGGAGCCATGACGACGGGCGTTGTCGATAGGAGTAGGAGATGAAGGTAAGCGATCACGTCAAGTGTAGCGATTTTCCGTGCGCGGATGCCAGGCACAGTTGTTATGTTATTCCGAGTCTGGAGCTGGACGCTGAGGCGGTGCGGATCTTGCTGATTTCAGAGGCGGTGCCGGCCGATCCCGCCGATTACTATTATGCCGGGGGCGGGTCGTTGTTCGAGCAGACGACGGTGCGGGCGTTCAGGGACGCGGGCGCGGAGGTGTCGTCGATCGAGGAGATCCTGGAGCTGCGCGTGTACCTGACGACGGCGGTCAAGTGCGCCAAGACGGGGTATGGGATCAAGGCGGCGACGATCGAGGAGTGCTCACTGTTGCTGGAGCAAGAGATCGCACTCTTTCCGAACGTGCAGGCCTTTTTACTGATGGGCGACGTGGCCATCAATGCGATCAACTATATCGCCAAACGTCAGGGGGAGGGCCGGGCCATCCCGGCGGGATCGACGTACAAGATCCGGGATGGGAAGTACTATTTTCGGGGGCGGCGCGCCTTTCCGTCGTATCTGCAGGCGGGGCCGAGCTTTTTCATCGAGAAGAGCAAGCGCCGGATGATCACCGAGGATATCGCGGCGGCGCTGGCGCTGGCGGGATAGTTTATCCCTGCGAGTTGAGGCGTGTCTACTTTTTCGCAAAGACGGCCATCTCGCCGACGCGGATCGGAAAGGTGATGCTCGCCAGCATCAACCGCCCGACGGTGCGCTGCAGCAAGCTCGACACACCCCCATTGTAGTAGCGCAGGCGGCCAAACGCGTAGCTCAGGTCGATGATCTTGCTGCTCGGATGGGCGTCGAGCACCTGGAATCCGCGCTCTTCGAGCAGGCGGGTGATCACGCGTGGCGAGAAAAAGTAGGTGTGCTCGGTCTGCTTGTAGTGGAACCAGCGTTTGCCCATCAGCCGGTGCCAGATGCCGGCACGGTTAGGGGTGTTGATGGTGAGCAGGCCGCCGGGCTTGAGGACGCGGTGCGCCTCTACGACCAACGCTGCCGGGTCGGCGACGTGCTCGATGACGTCGTCCATGACCACCACGTCGAAATAGCCGTCGAGGTAGGCGGCCTCGGCCAGATCGCCGGTGACGACGTCGAGGTTGTAATAGTCGCGCGCGATGCCGGTGGCGTACTCGGACACGTCGACGCCGTGCACCTCCCAGCCGCGCAGGCGCGCCAATTCCAACAGCACCCCCGTGGCGCAGCCGACGTCGAGCAGCCGGCCGCGCTGGCCATCGGTGTAGAGCAGGATATCGTCCAGGCGCCGGTTAAAGAGGTTGACGGTGAGGTGCTTGTTGCGCACATAATCGTCATAGCCGTACTGAGAGATGTTGTCGGTGCTGTAGTAACGCTCACTCGAATAGAGCGCGCGCATGCTCGCCATATCGGGCAGGGGGTGGACGAACTCGAGGCCGCAGCCACGGCACCGCAGGAAGTCGACGCCGTTCTTGCGGAACATGCGGTAGGCGTCGGACCCACCACACAGGTTGCACCCGACATCATTCGTGTGTTGACGCATCGCTTCAGGCATGCTCAAAGATTCTCCCACGACAGAGTTCATCCCACCGCCCCGGAGGGTGGTTACGGGACCACGATATCCCGGATGCGCACGGCGTCGCCCCCGGCGGCGAGCGGCAGGCGTGTGCCGGTTTCAGGATCGTAGAGGCCGGCGAGCAGGTCGTAGACGCCGGGCGCGAGGCCGGCCGGCAGGCGCACGCGGTGCACATCGTCGACGGCGACGCCGGGCAGCCAGAGGTAAGTGGGCCAACGGCCGCCGGCAGGCGGCGCGTCGGCCTGGCTGAGCGGCGCACCGCCGTCCCCCGCTTCTACCAGGTGCACAAAGACGGTATAGCCGGCGTCGAGCTGCGTTTCGGTGCGCCACCGGAGGTTGAGCACGACCTCGTCACCCTCTAGCTGCCAGCGGTAGCCGTCGAGCGTGACGCCGCCCTCAAAGCGCGCAGCGACAGGCTGCACGTCACCCACGGCAGCAGGCGGCTTGCCGACGGGCAGCAGGGCGATCCTGGCGCTCGTCGTGCCGTCCACGGGCAGCCGCTCGCCGGTGGCGGGGTCGTACCAGCCGACCTGCACGTCATAGAGCCCCGGCGGGGCGCCGGCGGGGATGGCCAGAGTGAAGGTGTCGCGCACCATCTCGCCGGCGCCCCACTTGCTCGTGGGGTAGAGGCCGCCGTGGGGCGCGTGGTCGTCGCCGGCCCAGCCCTGGCCTGTCCCGTCCACCAGGTGGGCGAAGGCGGTATAGTCTTTCGCCGGCGCCGCTCGTGCCTGCCAGACGACGGTGAGATCGACGGTGTCGCCCGGCACGAAGGGAGGGTCGGCGTGCAGGGTCCAGCCGGCAAGCGAGAGCGCATCGCCGAAACCGGCACGACGATGGTGGACGAGTGGCTCGGGGCGGTAGACCTCGTACTTGCCCACGGTGGCGTCGTGCCGGTAGTTGCGGTCGAGCTCGGATAGGAACTCGCGGGTGAAGCGCTGGTAGCGGTCGACGTCGAGGCGGGTGCCGCGCTCGAGGATGACAAGCGACCAGGCGCGGTCGCGCAGCCGGCCCAGCTCCCACACCTGGTCCCAGCGCCCGGCGCGGGCGAGCTGGCTGTACTGGAAGGAGCAATAGTCCATCGTCCGGCCGTTGCTGACGAGCAGGCCCATGTCCTCGGAGGCAACGGGGTCGGGCGCGGCGGCGAGGATAGGGGCGATCGCTTCGTTGGAGCGCCGCGTGAGGTCGAGGTAGCGCTCGGCCGTGCGCGGCGTGTGCCACATCAATGCCACCTGGGCGAGAACGAGCAAGGGCGCGGAGAGGCGCGCAATGGCGGCGCCATGGCGCCCGAGGCGGGCGAGGCCGAGCCCGGAGGCGAGGGCCAGGGCGAGGAGGGCCTCGAAAAAATAGTTCTCCCACGCGCCGGCCTTGCCGGCCAGCAGTAGAGAGGCGAGCGCGGCGGGCAGGTAGAGGTCGAGCACGGTCACCCTGTCGTGAAGAGGCAGGTGCCTGTGCAGCACAAACTTGTCAACGGCGTACCACGCAGCGAGCAACACGAGGATGGGAAAGGTGCCGAAAAAGTCGGCCTGCTGCTTCCAGAACTCGGGCCAGACGAAGGGGTTGACGTTGCTGGCGACGAGGCCGTACCAGAAGCCGCCGTGGGTAAGGGCGTTGAGCAGGAGAAAGAGCGCGCCGCCGATGGCGCCGGTGAGCAGCGCGAGGACGACGGCGTGCCGCCGGCTGCGGAAGAAAAAGAGGTAGGCGACGGCCGCAGCGGGGGCGAAGAGGAAGGATTGCTTGGCATAGAGAGCGGCGACGAAGAGAAGGGCTG
>DATHUZ010000755.1:0-4552 GCA_035461725.1 Anaerolineae bacterium | reverse complement strand
CTACAAGTTTCTTGCTTACGGCACCAAAAACTTGTATAATCCTTGCCGTGGTAGTCACTCAATTGGAGGGAGTAGCATGACCGAAGGTGCAGCGCGCCCCGTGCGCTTGATTCTGGTCGGCGTCGGCAACGTCGGGCGCCGTTTTCTCGATCTGATCGTTCGTAAGGAACCCCGGCTGCGCGTCCTTGGGCTCCAGCCGGTCCTCGCGGGCGTCGCCGACAGCGGCGGCATTGCCAGGAACGCCGGCGGCCTGGACATCCAGCGCGTGCTCGCCCTCAAAGATGCCGGCGAGAGCGTCGGGGCCTATCCCGAGTTCGGGTACCTCGGCCTGCCACCAGAGGCGCTGCTCGAAGAGGTGCCTGCCGATCTCTTTGTCGACGCCTCTCCTGCCAACCTGACCGATGGCCAGCCCGGCCTGGGCTGCATCGAGGCGGCCCTGTCGCGCGGCATGCACGTCGTCACGGCCAACAAGGCGCCGCTAGTGCTCGCCTATCCGCGCCTCCAGGCCCTGGCCGACGCGCAGGGCGTGGGGCTGCGCTTTGACGCCACGGTCGCCGGTGGGCTGCCCGCCATCAACCTCGGCCGGCGCGACCTGGCTGCTTCTCACATCGGCCGCATCGAGGGCCTGCTCAACCTCACCGCCAACTATATCCTGGCGCGCATGGCCGCGGGCCACTCCTACGACCAGGCGCTCGCCGAGGCGCAGCAGGCGGGGCACGCCGAGGCCGATCCCACCCTCGACGTGGACGGCTGGGACGCCGCCAGCAAGCTGGTCATCCTCGCCCACAGCGTGCTCCACTACCCCGTCACGCTCGACGACGTCTCGGTGCAGGGCATCCGCGGCGTGGATCGTGACGAGCTGTGCCGGGCCGAGCAGACGGGCCAGCGCGTCAAGCTCGTGGCCACCGCCGAGTGGGACGGCGAGTCGTACCGCCTGGAGGTCGGGCCGCGCTGCCTGCCTGCCACCCATCCGCTGGCGAGCCTTGGTGCGCATGGCATGGGCATCATCTACGATACCGATATCAACGGCATCGTCACCGCCTTTATCGAGGAGGAAACGCCCGAGCCGACCGCCGCCGCCGTCCTGCGCGACGTGGTCGAGCTCTTTGGGTCGTAGAATAGTGGGTGCAGAGATGCACAGAGGAGAACAGAGACAGACAGAGCCTTGTTCTTAGTCTCTGTGTATCTCTGTGTAACAACCCAACCGAATGGAGGGGGAAATGGCTGCCCAGAGGTTTGAGGATCCAAACGAGCAGACGCGGCAGGCGTGGGAAGCGAACGCCGGTTTCTGGGACGGGCGGATGGGAGAGGGGAACGACTTTGTCGAGATCCTCACCTGGCCCGCCACCGAGCGGCTGCTCGGTCTGATGCCCGGAGAGCGCGTGCTCGACATCGCCTGCGGCAACGGGCTCACCTCGCGTCGCCTGGCGATCCTCGGTGCCGAGGTGGTGGCGTTCGACTTTAGTGCCAACCTGATCGACCACGCCCGCCGGCGCACAGAGGGCGCCGAGATAGCGGACCGGATCACCTACCACGTCCTCGACGCTACCGACGAGGCCGCCCTGCTGCGTCTCGGTCCCGGCACCTTTGACGCCGCTCTCTGTGCCATGGCCCTCTTTGACATGGCCGAGATCGGCCCGCTGCTGCGTGGCGTAGCGCGCCTACTCCGGCCCGGCGGGCGCTTTGTCTTTTCCGTCATCCATCCCTGCTTTAACAACGCGCACGTCACCCAGATGGCCGAGATGGAGGACCGTGAAGGCGAGCTGGTCACTGTTTACTCGGTCAAGGTCCGTGGCTACCTGACACCTACCATCAACCAGGGCATTGCCATCGCGGGCCAGCCTGTGCCCCAGCTCTACTTCCACCGGCCGCTGCACGTCCTCTTGAGCGCTGTCTTTGACGCGGGCCTGGTGCTCGATGGCCTCGAGGAGCGTGCCTTTCCGCCCGACGTTCCCGCGGGCAGGCATCCTCTGTCGTGGAGCGGCCATTTCAGCGAGATCCCGCCGGTGCTCGTCGCACGTGCCCGCCTCGCCGGCGCGCCGCAGAGAGAGTAGGATCGGTGCAGATCCTGGGCTTTACGCCGGATACAGGCCATCAAGTTAGTGCGTTTGGAAGCCGCGGGGTCACCCTGACGCCTGTCGCGCGCGCGGATGCGCTCCACGTGGTGGCGATGCACCTGGCGCCCGGCGGTGTCATTGCCCGCCACCCGGCTGCCGACGTCCAGCTCTTTCTCGTCGTCGAGGGCAGCGGCACGGTGTCAGGTGGTGACCCGGAGCACGTCGTGGCTGTGGAGGCGGGCAGTGCGGTGGTTTGGGAGCGCAGGGAGGAGCACGAAACGCGGGCGGGGCGTGCGGGGATGCGGGCGATCGTGGTGGAGGGCGCGGTGCTTGGTGAGCTGTCACCGGACCCCCGGCTGACGCCGGGGGCTTGAAGGGAGCGAACTCGGCTTGCGCCGGGGACTTGGGGCGAATGAACCCGGCTTGCGCCGGGAATTTGTGAGGGGCAATGATGGCATACGACGTACCGTTGCAGGAAGAGTCTGTCCCGGTCCGGAGCCGGGTGTGGGTGGCGGGGGCCGACGCGGCATGCGCCACACTGGCGGGCATCGCCCTGTCGGGCGCCCTCACCTACTATTTCACCCGCTGGCGCGGCCTCGACGCCGGCCTGGCCGCCACCGTCTGGCTCCTCTTTGGCATCTGGAACGCCGTCAACGATCCCCTCTTTGGCTGGATCAGTGACCGCACGCGCAGCGGCCTCGGCCGGCGCATCCCCTACATCCGCTACGGCGCCCCGCTCTACGCTGTCGCCTTTGTCGCCTGCTGGATCAACTGGCCCGGCACCGGCACGAACCAGACCCTGATGTTCGTCCAGCTCCTCCTCTTCCTCTTTCTCTTTGACACCCTCTACACCGCCATCGCCACCAGCATCTATGTCATGCCGTTCGAAATGGCGATCTCGAACCGCGCCCGCAGCAGCATCTTTTTGTGGAAGATCATCCTGTCCGTCTTTCCCCTGGCGGTGCCCATCGCCCTCATCCCCTTCATCCAGCCCGGCCCTGGCGACGACGCTACGCTCTTTCAGGGCATGATGGTCGCCTTTGGCGTCGTCATGAGCGCGATCATCTTTTTCAGCACCTTCTTTTACCGCGAAAAGCACTTTCAGCAGCAGGAAAAGCAGCCCCCTTTTCTCCAGTCGCTGAAAGCGTGCTTTCAGAATCTGTCGTTCGTCCTGTTCGAGACGATCAGCTTTACCGTCATCTATGTCCAGACGGCTCTGATGATGGGTGTGCTCTATTACTTTGACGAGTTCTCGGTGCCTGCCGTGCCACTCTACGCCTCGCTCGCCGCGGGCATCGTCGTGGGTCTCGTCCTCTTTGTCCGGCAGCGTGAGCGGTGGGGGGTCAAGAACTCGATGCGCCTCATGGCCCTCATCTTTTCTCTCGGCTGTTTCGTCATCCTCGCCCAGGGCCGTTCTACCGTGCCGGCCATGATCGGCTTTTTCACCTTTGGCCTCGGCTTTGCGGGCGGCATGTACCTCGTCCCGCTGATGAACGGCGACGTCGTCGACATGGACGAGCACCGCACCGGCCTGCGCCGCGAGGGGATGTACGCCGGGGTGAACAGCTTTATCACCAAGCCGGCGATCAGCCTGGCACAAGCTCTCTTTCTCTGGTTTCTGGGCCTGTATGGTTACGACCCGGCACTCGGCAAGGGCCTGCAGCCGGCCTCGGCAGAGACGGGCATCCTGATGGGGTGGACGCTCGTGCCGGGCATTCTCCTCTTTTTCTGTTTCGTCGCCCTGCGCTGGTACCCGCTGGTGGGACCGGCGTGGGACGAGATCAAGGCGCGCCTGGCCGCGGTGCACGTCGAGAAGGAGCGGGCATACCTGGCGGAAAAGGGATATCGATACGTGGAGGATGACGGCCGGCCGGCTGCCGCCGGCACCGGCTCGGGATGATTTTGGTTACACAGAGATACATGGAGAGGAACAGAGATTCACGGAGAAGAACGAGGAAAAGACACAGGCGCTTGGCGCCCGTGCATCTGTGAGGAACGGAAGTAAGGAGGCAGATATGGTCAAGGTGTACAGCCATCGAGTGGGACCCGACGATTACATCGGCCGGGTGGAAGACGATGGGCGCGTCTACAGCGAGCGCTTTGGGCCCGACCGGTACGAGGGGCGCGTCGAGCGCGACGGCAAGGTCTACCAGCACTTTGGCGGCCCCGACCGTTACCTGGGCCGCGTGGAGGATGATGGCAAGATCTACCTGCACGTCCCGGGCGGCCCCGACGTGAACGTCGGCCGCGTGGAGGAGAACGGCAAGGTGT
The DNA here is from genome assembly GCA_035461725.1 of Anaerolineae bacterium. Classification (GTDB taxonomy): domain Bacteria; phylum Chloroflexota; class Anaerolineae; order JAAYZQ01; family JAAYZQ01; genus JAFGIA01. The sequence continues at coordinate 224 of DATHUZ010000755.1, read as the reverse complement.
ATCTACGCCGCGAGGGCATCGCTCACGACCAGCTCCTGGGCCGCGTCGAGGGGGACGTCGATTACCTGGCGGGCGGCGCGGCCTTTTTTCTCCTGCTGCAAACGCCCGAATGACCGACCGTTCGTAGTAACGGCTTTTGCGAATTAAGAAAACAGCACGGATACGCTTGCCCCGCTCTGCGTATCGACTGTGGTGCGCCGCGAGCATTTGTCAGCATGCAAGAG
>DATHUZ010000754.1:0-10817 GCA_035461725.1 Anaerolineae bacterium | reverse complement strand
TCTCGGGCTCTAACATCAGCCACTTGGCAATGACCACCTTCTGTTGGTTGCCGCCGGACAGCGACGACACGGGTACATGCAAGCTCGGCGCCTTGATGGACAGGTTCTTGGCCTGGGTCATCGCGGCCTGCAGCTCGGCGTCGCCGTTCAGCCGGCCGAACCTGGAAAACTTGTCCAGGTTCGGCAGCGAGATGTTTTTCAAAACGGACTGGATCAGGACCAGCCCCTGCCCCTTCCTGTCCTCCGGGACCAGGCTCACCCCTTGCTGCATCGCGCTGCGCGAGCTCGCGATCGTGACTTTTTTGCCGGCCAGCTCGATGCTGCCGGACGTGATCTTGCCATACTCGCCAAAGATGGTCGTCACCAGCTCGGTGCGGCCCGAGCCCATCAGCCCGGCGATGCCCAGGATCTCGCCCCGGCGTAGATCGAACGACACGCCATTGAGTACCTTGCGCGAGGCGTCGTTGGGGGCGTGGGCGTGCAGGTCCCTGACTTGGAACACCACCGAGCCAAAGCCTTGCTTCAGCAGCTCCTCGTCGACGATCAGGTCGCCCGGCCGGAACCTCCGCTGCGGAAAACGCTCCTTCATCTCCCGGCCGACCATGTGGCGCACCAACAGCTCTTCCGTCAGCTCGCCGGTCGGCCTGGTGATGACCGCCTGTCCATCGCGCAGTACGGTGACCCTGTCGGTGATACGGAACAGCTCTTCCAGCTTGTGCGTGATATAAATACAAGTCACGCCCTGTTCTTTGAGCCCGTGCAGGATGTCTACGAGTGTGTCGATCTCGGCCGCGGTCAGGGCGCTGGTCGGCTCGTCGAGGATCAGCACCTTGGCATTTTCCGACAGCGCCTTGGCGATCTCGACCATCTGCATCTTGCCCACGCCCAGGCTCTTGACCGGTACCTGAGAGGGCACGTCGAGCCGGTAGCGCTTGAGGATGGCGTTCGTGTCGGCATAGAGCTTGTTCCAGTTGATGACCCGGCGCGTGGTTGGCTCGCGCCCGAGAAAGACGTTTTCGCCTACGGTCATGGCCGGCACGAGCGTCAGCTCCTGATACACGATCGCGATGCCCATCTCGCTGGCCTGTTGGATCGCCTGCGACTCGAGCTTGAGCTCTTGCCCTTCGTACAGCACGGTTCCCTGGTACGTTCCGTAGGGGTGTACGCCCGACAGGATCTTCATCAGGGTGGACTTGCCCGCACCATTCTCACCGCATAGGCCGTGGATCTCGCCGCGGCGGACCTGGATCGAGACGTCTTGCAGGGCCATGACGCCTGGAAACTCTTTCGTCACGTGCTGGAAATCGAGGATGATATCCCGATCGTCGAGGAAATCGAGATCAACTTCTTTGTTCACCAAACTCTCCTCCCCGTCTGGCTGCTGCTCCTGCTACCGACCATTATACCCCACAACCCCGGCTCCCTACAAACTCGAGGGAGCCGGGTCGTGTTCATTAGCTCGGGTTACATTGGCTTGGGCGGGCGCTGGTCCTCAGGGATGTCGCGATAGACGTCGTCGTAGCTCTGGAAGCCGCTCACGACGATGAGGTCGTAGACGTTGTCCTGGGTCACCTGTTGCACGGGCAGGAAGAGGCAGGGCACGGTGCCGGTCTTGGTGTCGTCGTTGGTCAGCTCGGCGAGGGTAAAATCCTCGAGGCCGTCGACGGCCTGGCCCTTGAGCAGCTTGTCGATGAGGTCCACGGCCAGCGGGGAAAGCTGGCGGATGTCCTTGTAGACGCTGACGGTCTGTTCACCCTTGACGATGCTGTTGCAGCCGTCGGCGGTGGCGTCCTGGCCCGAGATGGGGACCTTGCCGGCCAGGCCCTGAGCCTTCATGGCCTGCAGGGCGCCGAGGGCGGTGCCGTCGTTGGAGGCGACGACGCCGTCGACGTCGTTACCGGCGGCGGTGAGCATGTTCTCCATGAGCTTGAGGGCGTTGGCCGCGTCCCAGTTGTCGACCCACTGGTCGGCAATGATCTCGGCCTTGCCGGCGTCGACGTAGGGCTGGACGATCTCTTCCTGGCCCTGGCGGACGAGGATGGCGTTGTTGTCGGTGGGGCTGCCGCCCATCATGATGATGCGGGCGGGGCCCTTGCCGGCGACGTCCCAGTTGTCCATGTCGAGGGCGTTCATGACGCCCAGGGCTTCCTGGCGGCCGACTTCGACGTTGTTGAACGACAGGTAGGCGGCGATCTTGGGGGTCTTGATCAGGCGGTCGTAGGCCAGGACGATGACACCGGCATCGGCGGCCTTGTCGCAGGCGGTGACGGCGGCGTCGCCGTCTTCGGCGATGACGATCAGCGCCTTGGCGCCCTGGCTGACCATGGTGTCGATCTGGTCGTTCTGGAGCTTGACGTCGTGGTTGGCTTCCTGCGACAGCACCTCGTAGCCGAGGCCCTCGAGCAGGTCGCGCATCAGGACTTCTTCGTTTTTCCAGCGCTCGGTGGCAAAGTCAGAGAAGGACAGGCCGACCTTGATCTTTTCACCGCCACCGGCTGTTGTGGGCTCGGTCGCGGCCGGCTCGGGCTCGGTGCCGCAGCCGGCGACGGCGCTGACGATCATCACCAGGGCCGTCAGGAGCATGAACAAGCGCATCACCTTTGACTTCATTTTTCTCTCCTTTTGAAATGAATGGGATAGCCACAATCTGCTACTGCTCGTCGGATGGTCGATAGCTGCGTATCGCGATTCGCACCTCCCTGTGCCTGTGTGTCCGTATGCTTTCTTGGCGCGCGCATGAAGTACCAGAGAATAGCATAACACATGCGCGTACGCCTGTGTACCCTTGCTCCCCCTGTTTTGCCATCGGGAATCCCCCGGTGGCGTTAGGGGAAATCCCTCCATTCGGTACTTGCGCCCCTGGCCCGCCGGTGATATAATGCTCCTTGCCCTGCTGGCCGTCGCGATCGTCTGACGCCGGCGGCAAACCACAGCAGCGTAGAGGTGCCTGTGTTGTCCGCGATGGCGCGCCCGGCGCAGCACAATCTCGACGTCGACGTCGTGAGCCGCCCTTCCGCTGCGCGCCAGGACATCCCTCGCTTTCCGTTCCCGCCCGTTTCGTGCACCGAGGAGGTATGCCGTGAGTGAGCCCAAGCACCCCTTCTTCCGCCGCCTGTCCGCGTCGCTGCGCCGTGCCTGGCACGCCGTGCGCCCCGGCCCACGCGCGTGGACCGGGGCCGCGCTTGGCCTGCTCCCCGGCGCGCTCCTGATTCTCCTCTCGGCCGTCTGGGCCGACTTTGGCGGCACGGATCTCCTGGGCCTGATCATCGGCTTTGTCGCCTTTGCCCTGGTCGGCGCCGCCGCCGCCCTGGCCGCGTGGCTGGCGGCACGCCTGCTGACCGCGCTGCCGGGACGCTACGTCGCCGCGGCCGCCGCCGCGCTCGCCATCGGCGTGCTCTCCTTCGCCCAGGTCGCCGGCAGCGTGCGGGTCGTGCCGGTGCTGCTTGGCCTCGGCCTCGCGCTCTCCCTGCTCGGTGCCGCGGTCTGGGTGGTGGCCCGCGGCGGCTGGCCGCACGCTTCTGTCGCGCAGCAGGGCGTGCTCGGCATTGGCGCCGTCGCCGGCCTCGCCGGCCTGCTCGTGGCCGGGTTCTGGCTGCTGGCTGACGGCCGACCCATCGATCCAGTGCCTGATGCCGCTCGCCAGGCAGCAGCAGACGTCACGCCGCTGTCGCTGCCCGACCCATCGCTGCCCGGCCCCTACGCCGTCCGCACGCTGACCTACGGCAGCGGCACCGACCTGCACCGGCCCGAATACGGAGCGCAGGCGGACCTGATCACCCAGCCCGTCGACGGCTCGCTGCTGGTCGGCGGCTGGTCGCCGCTGCGGCGCAGTTACTGGGGCTTTGGGGCTGAGGCGATGCCGCTCAACGGGCGCGTCTGGGTTCCCGAAGGCGAGGGGCCGTTCCCCCTGGTGCTGATCGTGCACGGCAACCACATCGCCGAGTACTTTTCCGACCCGGGCTATGGCTACCTGGGCGAGCTGCTCGCGAGCCGGGGCACGATCGCCGTCTCGGTCGACGAGAACTTTCTCAACATCTCGCCGTCGGCCGACCTGGGATTCGCGATGAGCCTCAGCGAAGAGGACGACGCGCGCGGCTGGCTGCTGTTGGAGCACCTGCGGGTGTGGCAGGCGTGGAACCAGTCGGCGGGCAATCCGTTTGAAGGACGCGTCGACCTTGATCGCATCGCCCTGATCGGGCACTCGCGCGGCGGCGAGGCCGTGGCCGTCGCTGCCGCTTTCAACCACCTGCCCTACTACCCCGACGATGCCAGCCTGGCCTTCGACTTTGGCTTTGGCATCCGCGGCGTGGCGGCCATCGCCCCGATCGACGGCCGCTACTCACCGGGTTATCAGCCCTTGCCGCTGGAGGACGTGAGCTACTTTGTGCTGCACGGCACCCAGGACATGGATGCCACCGCCTTTATCGGCCGGCGGATGTATCAGCGCCTGCGCTTCAGCGACGACGGGTTCCACTTTAAATCGGCCCTCTACTTTTACGGCGGCAACCATGGGCAGTTCAACACCGCCTGGGGGCGGAAGGACGTCATCGAGCCGGGTGCGCGGCTCTACAATCTACGGGCGATCATGCCCGCCGAGGAGCAGCGGCAGATCGCCCGCGTTTACCTGTCTGCCTTTGTGGAAGCGACGCTGCGTGACGAGACAGGTTACCTGTCTCTCTTTCGCGACGCGCGCAGCGCGCCTGGCTGGCTGCCGGATACGGTGTACCTCACCCAATACGCCGATTCGTCCACCCACCTGGTGAGCACGTTCGAAGAGGACATCGACCTGGCCACGACCACCCTCGCCGGTGGCGTGCAGCAGGGCCGCGACTTCACTACCTGGCGTGAGCAGCGCCTCTATGCGCGCGACAGGAGCCAGCTCCACACGGTGGTCGTCTACCTGGGATGGGATAGGGAGAAAAAGCCGGCGCCCTCTTTCGCCATCCGCCTGCCCGAAGAGGGCCTGGCCCTGGACGAGCAGAGCGTTCTGACCTTCGCGCTGGCCGACGGCGGGCTGTCGGGCAAGCCGGCCGAATCACCCATCGACCTCACGGTGGAGGTAGTGGACGGCGACGGCGACGTGGCCCGCCTGCCCCTCAGCCACTACAACCTCGTGCAGCCACGGATCGAGGCACGCATCTTGAAGGCGGCGTGGCTGGGCACGCGGCCGTCCTCCGAGGCCGTTCTGGGCAACTTTGAGTTTGCGCTCGCCGGTTTTCGCGCAATGAATCCCGCCCTCGATCCCGAGAGCCTGGCGGAGGTACGGCTTCTGTTCGATCGGACGCCTTCCGGCCTGGTTGTGCTCGACGATCTCGGGTTTCGTTAACCGCACCTCGTGAGCAGCGCACAACAGCGGAGGCCCGAGCTTGCTCGGGGTCTCTGTCGCCTTGAGCAACAGCGGAGGCCCGAGCTTGCTCGGGGTCGCTGTCGCCTTGAACACACGCCCTCCGAGCAAGCTCGGGCGTCCATCGAGTGCGCCTGGATGATCGCCAGGGTGCTTTACTCTGCTTGTTTTCCTTGCTCGACCCTGGGGTGCGGGATCTCGACCTGGAGCAGCGTCCCGCCCCCCGGCCGGTTCCCCACCTTGCACCGCCCACCCAACAGCGCCACCCGCTCGCTCACGCCCAGCAGCCCATAGTGTCCCTCTGCCGACAGTGCCGCGAGGTCGAAATTCTCGGCCAGGCCGCACCCGTCGTCACCGATCGACAGCATCAGCGCCCGCGGCGAGGTGTGCTCCAGCCGCACCTCGACGCGGCACGCCTCGGCGTGCTTGCGCACGTTGTTCAATCCCTCCTGCACGATGCGAAAGAGCGACAGCTCGATGGCCTCGGGCAGGCGCCTGAGCTGAGGATCGAGGTGCAGGCTGGCAGCGATGCCGGCTCGCTCGGACCAGTCGCGCGTGTACGACTGGAGTGCCGGCCCGAGCCCCAGGCTGTCGATCGTCGGTGGGCGCAGGCTGCCGCAGATGTGGCGTAGATCGTCCACCAGGTCGCGGATGCTGGCCCGCACCGCCGCCAGGCCCGCCTGCAAGCCCGGCGTCACGGCCGCTTCCGCCTCCATCTCTTCGATCTGATAGTTGACGCCCAGCATGTCCTGGATCACCTGGTCGTGGATCTCGCGCGCGAGCTGCTTGCGCTCGAGCTCCAGCTCGGCCAGCAGCCGGCGCTGTGCATCCTGCAGCGCCACATTGGCACTGTCCAGCGCGTCGATCTGGTCGACCATGTTGTCGATCAACTGCCGGCTGACCGTGTTTCGCGCGCCCAGGTCCCGCTCGATCATGGCCTGCCGCTGGTGCAGCTTTTCTGCCTGCTCTCGAGCGCGATAGTAGCTGTCGAGCGCCCACAAGATGGGCGTGAGCTGCTGCCTGTCGGCGATGCCGACCATAGCCGACAACACTTCTTCGCGGCCCGTCCCATCGGTGGGCAGCGTGGCCACGCACCGGCCGTGCCGCAGAACCACGATCCGGTCGGTTACTGCCATCAGGTCGTCGACGTCGTCGCTGGCCAAGAGCACCGCCGTCCCCGCCTGTTGCCAGTCGCGGATGAGGGCCAGGAGCCGCTGCTGCGACCCAAAACTCAGCGGCAGTGTGGGATCGTCCACGAGGATCAGGCGGGCGGGGCGTGTCATGGCGCGCGCGATGGCAATCAACTGTCTTTGCTCACTCGACAGGTTGCCCACGCTGTCGCGCAGCGAATCGTACTGCATGTCGAGCTGGGCCAGCAAGTGCGCCGCCTCCCGGTCCATCCGCCGCCGATTCGGCACCTTGAGCCACCGCCCTGCCGGCGGCCAGCCGAGTTCGTTGCCCAAAAAGACGTTGGCCCCGATGTCGAGCGTCTCGGCCATCTCGGGCTGCTGGTGAATGACCTCGATGCCCAGGCTCCGGCCACGGAACGGTGGGCGCAGCCGCTCGCCGTCCAGGTAGATCTCGCCTTCGCTTGGCGTGTAGATGCCCGCCAGCATCATGGCCAGCGCCGACTTGCCCGCGCCGCTCTGGCCCGCCAGCCCCACGACCTCTCCTGGATAGATCTCCAGGCTCACCCGGCGCACGGCGGTCAGGGTGCCGAGGGTTTTGGAGAGGTTGACAGCGCGTAACAGGGGTTCCATGCTGCTCAGCGGCGCCGCCGGTAATAGTCGAGCAGGACCACCGTCAGGATCATGGCGCCGATGCCGATCGTCTGCCAGTAGGAAGGAAAGCCGAGCACGACCAGCCCGTTGTACAACATCTGCGTCACGCCCGCGCCGAGCAGCACGCCGAGTGTCGTCCCGACGCCGCCAAACACGCTCGTGCCCCCGATCACGGCCGCCGCCACCACGTCCACTTCGTATCCAATCGCCGCCGCCGGGGCGGCCACGCCGAGCCGGGCGGTCATGACCAGCCCGCCCGCGGCCGCGAGCAGCCCACACAGGGTATAGACGGCCTCTTTCGTGTGCCCTACGTTGACGCCCGAGAGGATGAGCGAGCGCTCGCCACTGCTCATGGCATAGATGTAGCGCCCGAGTATGGTGTGGTTGAGCAGCAGGCTGATCAACACGGCGATGCCCAGCGCGAGCAGCAGCGGCAGCGGCACCGACCACGACCCTATGGACAGGTCGTACTGCCCGAGCGCCAGAAACTCGGCCGGCAGCGCCGTCACCGACCAGCCGCGCGTTAGCCCATAGGCGATCCCACGCACAATCGTCGCCGTGGCCAGTGTGACGATGAACGCCGGCAGCCGCACCCGGGCCACGGTCAGGCCATTGATCCAGCCGATGACCACCCCTACCAGCAGCCCCGCACCCAACCCAAGCGGCACCGGCAGCCCGACCTGCATGGCGCGCGCCGCGATGAGCGATGCGAGCGCCAGTGTAGAGCCCACCGATAGGTCGATCCCCCCGATGATGAACACCAGGCTCTGCCCGAGCGCCACGATCGCGATCCATGCAAAGTTGCGCGCGAGGCTCGACAGGTTCTGGCTATGAAGAAAGGTGTCGGTGTAGAGGCTCAAAAAAAGGACGATGACGGCGAAAAAAGCGAGCACTACAAAATCCTGGCGTTTGACAAGGCGGCGCCACTGGCGTGCGACGGCCGACGTCAAAGTATTGGCCCTATCCGGTACGACGACTGCCTTGTCGGACACCTCTTGCTCCCGCAACCTGACGCGTGATGCGTGATACGTGATCACGCATCACGCATCACGCATCACGCATCACGCATCACTTGTCCACATCCTCAATCATCTGCCTGATCGTCGTGGCTTCGAGGTCCTTTTTGTCGACGAACGCAGCGGCGCCTGCTTCGCTGCCGAGCCGGCGGAACTCGCGGTCGGGATAGGCGCTGATCAGTACCACGCGCGCCTGCGGCAGCAGCGCCTTGAGCCGGCGGGCGCAGCGAATTCCATCTTCATCTCCCAGGATCACGTCGACGAGGAGCAGGTTGGGCAAGGTGCGTTCGGCCACCTGCACAGCTTCGGCGGTATTCTCCGCCTCGTGTACCCTTGCTTGTGGGCTCACCCGGGCAACCATCCGCCGGAGCTGTGCCCTGTAGCGTGGGTTGTCGTCGACCAGGAGCATCGTGATGCCGTCGTGTGTACCGCCGCGCGGCGAGACGGTTAGCGCTGCTGTGCTGCGCACGACCGGCCCGAGAGTCTCCTGATGCTCGATCGAATAACTGACCGCCTCCAACCGGCTCTGCACACCGAGCTGCCGGTAAATGCGCGTCAGGTGGTTTTCGATCGTCTTGATACTCAGGCCAAGCTCTGACGACAGCCGTTGGTTGTCGTATCCCTGCTGCAGCAGGCGCAGGATCTCGCGCTGGCGCTGAGTCAGGGGCGGCGGCGAGGGGGCGGAGGGTTGGGGATAGGTGAGCAGCTTGTCGATCAGCGAGCTCGATATCCATCGCTCACCGGCCAGTACACGCTCCACCGCCAGCTTCAGATCGCCCAGGGGCTGGTCCTTGAGGTGGTAGCCGTTCACGCCCGCGCCGAGCAGTCCCTGCACGTACACGTCGTCGTCGTAGGCGCTCACGACCAGAATTTTCAGGGCAGGGTAGCTCGTCCGGATCCGCCGGATCGCCGTCACCGGCTCAAAGTCAGGCATCGTGACGTCGATCAGCAGCAGATCCGCACCTGCTTCCTCCAGCGCGTGCAGCACGCCCGGCCCGTCGCCTACCTCGCCGACCACCTCGATCCCCGGCAGGTCCTGGAGGGCGTTGCGAATCCCCGCGCGCACCACTGCGTGATCGTCTGCCAGCAGAACCCGTACCCTATCCATGTGCCGCATTATACCACCGGAGGGGACAACGAACAAGTCGCAAACGGGGTAGCTACGACCGGCCGGCTGCTCGGCCCTCCAGCGCCCTGGCCGCCCATGGGCGATGCTGTCCTGGCGAAAACGATGCGCCAGACGCTACAACCCCGAGTCTGCGCCAGGTACTTGTGCAGAATTCCTATCTGGGGTATAATGACCGGGCTTGCCGGCTGACGCACGCTGCACGTTTCTTGATCTGTAAAAGGGGCACGATGAAGTACCGGCTGTCTACGATCCTGATCTCTATGCTCGTGTTGGGCACCGTACTTGGTGCGTGCGCGCCTGGCGCCGGCCCCGCTTCCGTGCCTGACCTGGTGGCGCAGAGCACCCCCACGGGCGACGAGGCCATCAAGATTGTCATCATTGGCAAGTCGGTGCATCCCTACTGGTTGAATATCGAGAGAGGGGTGGATGCCGCGGGCAAGGACCTGGGGGTCGAGACGATCTTTTTCGTCCCGCCCCAGGAGGACGTGGCGGCGCAGATCCAGACCATGGAAGCCTATATCGCGCAGGGTGTCACCGGCATCGCCATCGCCCCCGCCGATCCGGCCGCGCTGGAGCCGGTGATGAAAAAGGCCGCCGCGGCCGGCATTCTCGTCACCACCCTCGACACGCCTCCTGTAGAGAACAGCGTCTCCCTCGTATACATCGGCACCGATAACCTGACCGCCGGCAAGCTCGCCGGCCTCTGGCTTTCCCGCCTCCTGCCCGCTGGTGGCCTGGTCGGGGTGACGCGCGGCTCCGATACCGCCCTGAATGCCCTGCAGCGCACCGAGGGGTTCATGCAGGGCATTGCCAATAGCAACATCGAGGTACTGGCGCCGGTGAATGACAAAGAAGACGCCGCCACGGCGCTCCAGCTTGCCAACTCGCTCATTGCAACCAATCCGGATCTGGTAGGCGCGTTCGGCATCTATGCCAACAACGGGCCGGCGTGGGCCACCGCCATCAAAGAAGCCAACGCTGCCGGCAGGATCAAGCTCGTCTGTTTCGACGCCACCACCGACATCATCAATGGCATCAAGGAAGGCGTGATCGATGCCACCATCGCCCAGCGCGAGTACGACATGGGCTACAAGTCGGTGCAGTTCATCAAGCTGATGGCCGAGAAAGGCGAGGAGGTGGCGCTCAAAGAAATGGGTGCACGCCGGCGGTTCATCGATACCGGTGTCGACATCATTACCGCCGCCACCCTGCCGGACTATGAGGCCGAGCTCGACCGCAAAGGCATCCCTCACGACTGGACCACCGAGGGCTGGCAGCCACCCGACTAACAGCAAAAACCTGGCAGGTCCCGGAAGACCTGCCAGGTTTTGTACCAGGGCCGGCGATCTGGAGTCGCTACTCTGCCGGTGTCGTGGCGTTTTTCCACACGTCGGGCATAAAGACGTGGTGCACCACCCGGTAGGGCCGCATCATCTCGTTATCTTCGTGCTCCAGGATGTGGCAGTGCCACACAAAGAGGCCTGGCAGGTCGAACAGCGCCTTGACACGCGTCACCTGCCCCGGATAGGCGATCACCGTGTCCTTGC
>DATHUZ010000753.1:0-6023 GCA_035461725.1 Anaerolineae bacterium | reverse complement strand
ATAGAGGCCGAGCTGGCGCGCCGCGAGTTCGAGCTGCGCCTCTCGGGACCCCACGACCGCGGGCCTGCCATCCTGGGGCTGCACGCCGGGGCGGGCGGCACCGATGCCCAGGATGTCGTGGGCATCCTGATGCGCATGTACCTGCGCTGGGCCGAGCAGCAGGGCTACCAGACGGAGGTCCTGGACTCGCTGCGCGGCCAGGAAGCGGGCTTCAAGAGCGTGACCATCAGCGTGCGGGGGACGAACGCCTTCGGCTATCTCAAGGCCGAGCGGGGCGTGCACCGGCTGGTGCGCCTTTCACCCTTTGACGAGGCCCACCGCCGGCACACGTCGTTCGTCCTGGTGGAGGTGGTGCCCGAGCTGAACGACGACATCGAGGTCGAGATCAACGCGGAGGACCTGAAGATCGACGTGTTCAAGGCGTCGGGTGCCGGCGGGCAGCACGTGCAAAAGAACTCGACCGCGGTGCGGATCGTGCACGAGCCGACGGGCATCATCGTGTCGTGCCAAAACGAGCGGTCGCAGGCGCAGAACCGGGAAGTCGCGCTCAAGATCTTGCGCGGGAAGCTCTATGACCTGGAGCAGCAAAAGCTGGAGGAGGAGCAGGCCCGGCTCAAGGGCAAGCACATTTCGGCCGGCTGGGGCAACCAGATCCGGTCGTACGTGATGCACCCCTATCACATGGTCAAGGACCTGCGCACAGAGCACGAGACGGGGAACGTAGAGGCGGTGCTCGACGGGGGGATCCAGGACTTTATCGACGTGTACTTGCAGTCGACGATCGGGGAGTGATCCGAATCGGGTATCGGGTAGCGGGCAGCGAGCGCCCGCTACCCGATACCCGGTGCCCGGTACCAAAGAGTGTGCGTGATTTGACATACGGCGCATAATGTATATAATGTAAGCTTGCGGACTCGAATTGGGGTGGACATTATAAACGGCAACGGCTTACTGGACAAGTTTGAGGCGCACCTGCTACAGGCAGCGCTCGCGCCGGCTACGGTGGCGAATTATATGGCCGACCTGCGGGCGTTCTTGCGGTGGAGCGAGGAAACGCACGGCGGCGACCAGTCGCCGCTCGACCTGGAAGCGCGCGACATTGAGGCCTTTTGTTCCTATCTGCAGCGCACGAAAGGCAACGCGCCCACCACGGTCAACCGCCGCATCCAGGCGTTGCGCAAGTTTTATACGGTGGCCATCAATGCCGGGTGGACCGAATGCAATCCTGCCGAGCCAGTGTCACTGCGCAAAGAGCGGGTTTCGAAACGTTCTCGCTCTCTGACGACCAAAGACGTGAACCGGCTGCTGGATGCTGTAAAATCGGGCCACCCGCGCCGTGTTGCACGCGATTGGGCCGTGATCCAGCTCTTGCTCAATGCCGGGCTAAAGCTTGGTGAGCTGACCGAGCTCGAGATGGAGGACCTCTGTCTGTACGGGGAGTGTGAGCCTTATCTGCGCGTGCACGACCATGAGGGCGGCGGGGTGCGAGAGATTCCCCTCGACTCGGAGGTGTGCGAGGCTCTCGATACTTATCTGCAGCGCCGCAAAGCCGCGCCAGGTGTGATGCACGTGTGCGTCAACCGCGACGGCCAACCCCTGTCGCGGCGGTCGATCCAGCGCCTGTTGCGCCACTATGCCAGGGCAGCAGGGCTGGATGGGTTGACGACCCAGGCTCTGCGCTTTGTGTATGCAAAACGGGTCTATGACCGGAGTGGCGACATCAAGACCGTTGCCCGCCACCTGGGGCATCGTCACCTGGCAACCACCATCCGCTATCTGCGTTCTAGTTCTGGTTCAAAGAAATAGGTTTTTTTGGCCACGGTTCACACCTCTCCTGCGCCGGCAGCGTGCCGTGTAGGCAGGTGTTGAACGTTCTATGATAGGAGGAGTACCTTTGAGCCTGAAAGATTTCAAGGCCATCAAGATCAGCCTCGCGTCCCCCGAGGAGATCCTGTCGTGGTCGTACGGTGAAGTCACCAAGCCGGAGACGATTAACTATCGCCGGCTGCGGCCCGAGCGGGACGGCCTCTTTTGCGAGGCGATCTTTGGACCACAGCGCGACTGGCAGTGCGCGTGTGGCAAGTACAAGCACCCCCGTTTTCGTGGGGTGACGTGCGAACGCTGCGGCGTCGAGGTGACGCGTTCGGCGGTGCGCCGCGAGCGCATGGGCCACATCAAGCTGGCCGCGCCCGTCGCGCACATCTGGTACACCCGCCGCGTGCCCAGCTACCTGGGCCTGCTCCTCAATGTCTCGCGGCGGAATATGGATCGTGTTCTCTATTTCGCCCAATACATCGTGACCTTCATTGACGAAGAAGCGCGCACCAAGACACTGCGCCGCCTCGACGAGGAGCTGCTGCGTGAAAAAACGCGCATGGAGCGCTCGACGCAGGAAAAGATCGCCGAGATCGAGATGCGCCTGCAAGAAGCGCTCGACAACCTGCAGCGTCGCCGCGAACAGCGCGAAGAAGAGCTCGAAGATCGCGGCGCAACCCTCACCGACCAGGTCACGAACGAGGTGCGCGCCACTCAGGGGCGCATCGAGGCGATCGTCGGCCAGAAGGCACCCGAGGACATTGTCCTCAGTTTTCACGACGAGCCAATCGTGCGCGCGGGCGAGGCCATTAAGCGCGCCCACCTGGCGCTGCCGCAAGACATGGCGGGCAAGCGCCTCGATGCGATCAAGGACGAGATCCGCCAGAGCATGGAAGACGTGGCGCTCATGATCTCGGCAGAGGGCGATCAGCTCGCTTATGAAGCCGGACAGGCGATCGAGATCCTGAACGAGCGCCTGTCGCAGCAGGCGGCAGACCTCGAAGCCGAAGTCGACGAAAAGAAAGAGGAGCTGCGCAACCTGAAGCAGATGACCTTCCTCACCGAGAGCCGTTATCACGAGCTCACCGATCGTTGGGGCCAGGTCTTTGAAGCCAAGATGGGTGCCGAGGCGTTCCTCGACATCTGCAAGCAGCTCGATCTGGAGGGGCTGGCCAAGGAGCTGCGCGCGACGATGCGTACCACGCGCTCCAAGCAGCGCAAGAAAAAGGCGACCAAGCGGCTGCGCGTCGTAGAGGCGCTGCGCAAGAGTGGCAACCGCCCCGAGTGGATGATCCTGAGCATGCTGCCGGTGATCCCGCCGGAGCTGCGGCCGATGATCCAACTCGACGGCGGCCGGTTCGCCACGTCGGACCTGAACGACCTGTATCGCCGCGTCGTGAACCGCAACAACCGGCTCAAGCGCCTGCTCGAGCTCGGCGCGCCCGACGTGATCGTGCGCAACGAAAAGCGCATGTTGCAAGAGGCCGTCGACTCGCTCATCGATAACAGCCGGCGTGGCAAGGCCGTCTCGGCCCGTGGCCGCCGCCCACTCAAGTCGCTGTCCGATTATCTGAAGGGTAAGCAGGGACGCTTCCGCCGCAACCTGCTCGGCAAGCGCGTGGACTATTCCGGGCGTTCGGTGATCGTCATCGGCCCCGAGCTAAAGCTCCATGAGTGCGGCCTGCCGCGCAGCATGGCGCTCGAGCTGTTCCAGCCCTTCGTCATCAACCGGCTGGTTGAATACAACTATGCGATCAATGTGAAGGGCGCCAAGCGGATCATCGAGCAGCAGCGCCCCGAGGTGTTCGAGGTGCTGGAAGAGGTGATCCAGGAGCGGCCGGTGCTGCTCAACCGTGCCCCTACCCTCCACCGCCTCGGTATCCAGGCCTTTGAGCCGGTGCTGGTGGACGGTGAGGCGATCCAGATTCACCCGCTCGTGTGTGCCGCCTTTAACGCCGACTTTGACGGCGACCAGATGGCTGTTCACGTACCACTGTCTGACAAGGCCGTGACCGAGGCGCGCGAGCTGATGCTGTCGACGCGTAACCTCCTCAAGCCGGCAAGTGGCGAGCCGATCGTCGGCCCCGCCAAGGACATGGTCCTGGGCTGCTACTACCTGACGATGGATCGCCAGGAGCGCGGCGAAACGGCGCCTGCCTTTGCCGACATGGACGAGGTGCGCCTGGCCTACGAGCTGGGCAAGCTGACGCTCCACACCCCGATCCGCCTCCGCTTCCGGAGCTGGATCGACCACGAGCCGGTCGACTACCTCGACCTGACGGAAGAGGTCGAGGATGCCCTGGAGGATGCGTCGGTACAGACCATCGGCCAGGTGCTGGACCTGCACGAAGCGGGCCGCCTGAAAGCGGTGGCGGGGCTGGACGAGGACGACGTGCAAGAGATACTCGACATGCTCCACGCTGTCGGCTTCCAGTCGTCCGATCGCCGTGCCGGGCTGTATATCGATACCACCGTGGGCCGTGTGATCTTTAACCTGCATCTGCCCGCCCAGCTCCGCTTTGTCGACGACACGATGGACAAGGGCACGCTGCAGGACCTGGTAGGCGAGTGCTACAAACGCCTCGGCATGGATGCAACGGCCACGTTGGTCGACGAGATCAAAAAGATCGGATTCAAGTATGCGACCAAATCAGGCACGACCATCGCGGTCAGCGACATTACCGTGCCTGCCGAAAAAGAGATCATCCTGAGGCTCGTTTCCGAAGAGGTAAACCGCGTCGAGCATCAGTACCGCCGCGGCCTGATCACCGAAGACGAGCAGTATATGCGCACCGTGGAGCTGTGGACCAAGGCTACCGACGATATCACGTCGGCCGTGGCACGCAGCATGGACCCGGAAGGGCCGATCCGCGTCATGGCCGTGTCGGGTGCGACGAAGGGTGGGTTCACTCCCATCCGCCAGCTTGCCGGCATGCGCGGCCTGATGGCCGACCCGGCAGGCCGCATCATCCCGCTGCCCATTCGCTCCAACTTTCGCGAGGGGCTGACGGCACTCGAGTACTTTATCTCGACACACGGTGCGCGCAAGGGTCTGGCCGATACGGCCCTGCGCACCGCCGACGCCGGCTATCTCACCCGCCGACTGGTCGACGTGGCACAGGACGTCATCATCGAAGAAGAGGACTGTGGCACACGCGCCGGGGTATGGATCTCGCGCAGCGAGTCGAAGGAGATGGGCGAAGGCATGGGCCAGCGGATCATAGGTCGTGTGGCCCAGGGGCCGATCATCGATCCGAAGACGGGCGAGGTGCTCGTCGCATCGGGCGAGCTGATCGACGAGGAGCAGGCGGCGCGCGTCGACACGTCGAACGTAAAAGAGGTCTTTGTCCGGTCGCCGCTCACCTGCTCGCTGCGCCATGGCCTGTGCATCTCCTGCTATGGCCGCGACCTGGCTCGTGGTGGCGTGGTGAAAATCGGCGAGGCGGTTGGCATCATCGCTGCCCAGTCGATCGGCGAGCCCGGCACCCAGCTCACGCTGCGTACCTTCCACACCGGTGGTGTGGCCGGCGCGTCCGACATCACGCACGGTCTGCCGCGCGTCCAGGAGCTGTTCGAGGCCCGCATCCCGAAGGGTGAGGCGGTCATCTCGGACATCGAGGGACGTGTGGAGCTCGACCAGCACGACGGGGTCCGTGTCATGCGGGTGGTGAATCACGAAGTGTTCACCGAGGATTACGAGATTCCGCGCAACTACAAGATCCTGGTCGAGAATGAGCAGTCGGTGATCGAGGGCGAGTCGATCGCCCAGTATGGCGAGAGGACGATCGATGCGGGGCATCCAGGCCGCGTCTTTATCGAAGAGCCGGCTGTGCTGATCACACCGACGGGCGAGACGTACCCTGTCGAGATCCCGATCCCGGCCAACTACAAGCCGGTGGTTGAGGAGGGCGCCGAGGTGGCCGAAGGCGACGTCGTAGCCCAGTATGGCGCGCACCAGGTCACCTCACCCGGCGCGGGCACCGTGGCGGTGCGACCACATGCCACGGTGTACGTGCGGCGCGAGACGCGCGAGGAGCGTGAGTACGAGATCCCGTCGACAGCACGTCTGCGCGTCGAGTCGGGCGACCTCGTTCAGGCCGGCCAGCAGGTCACCGAGGGATCGGTGAACCCGACACGACTGCTGCGCATCATGGGCCGCGAGGCGGCGCAGATCTACCTGCTGCAAGAGATTCAGCAGGTGTACCGCA
>DATHUZ010000752.1:0-5710 GCA_035461725.1 Anaerolineae bacterium | reverse complement strand
CACCCCCGGCGGCACACCATCCCGAGCAAGCTCGGGCCTCCGTACTACCCTGGTGCAGAGTCCAGGCTGATTTCCGGCAATGATGAGTCCGGTACGCCTGATAGCGCGGTCCTACGGCCGTGGAGAGTGCAGCCCCGATGCTGATGGGGGGCGTTTTTCAAGCTTAACCACCGGGTGATGGGTACCTGGCGGCGGCGGTGCAGCAGGAGTGGACCGGCTCTTCTACTCTTCCAGGGACCGCCAGGGAGCCGTTGTGGACCCCCCACCCATAAGTGATCGAAGGATAGAAGGATTGTCAAGGGTGATTCCCGAGACTGTGTTCTGACATTGCACTAGGGTTTGAAAGTGTAGCCGACGCCGCGTACGTTGAGAATGTGTTCGGGCCGCGAGGCGTCGCATTCGACCTTTTGCCGCAGGCGGTGGATGTACCACTTGATGACGTCGCGGGCCTCGTGCACACCCTCGGGCCGGAACTGGCGCACCGCCTCGACCAGCTCGCGCGGCGACACGACTCGGTCGGAATTCTCCATCAAGTGTCGGAGCAGAGCATATTCGTACGGCGTGAGCTCGACAGGAAAACCGTCGAGGGTTACCTGCCCGGTCTTGAGATTAAGGCGAAAGTCGCCACGACAGAGCACGCCGTCATCGACGGGAACGGGACGGACGCGCGGTATGCGCCGCGCCAGCGCTTTTTCAACAGCACGCCGCACTTCGTCTGCCTTAACGGGCTTGATGAGGTAGCCTTCGACACCCTCGCCGATGGCTGCCACAGCCGAGTCAACTGAGGCGTGGGCAGTGAGCATCACGACGGCGGTGTCGGGCCAGCGCCACTTGACCGCCTCAAGCACGCGCAGGCCGTCGACGGCGCCACCGAGCTTCAGGTCGAGCAGCACGAGGTCAAAGTGGCGGTCGCGCAGCACGTCGAGCGCTTCCTCGCCGCTGCTGGCGCTCGACACCTCATGTCCCGACCGGCGTAGCGTCTCTGTCAAGAAAAGGCGGATTCCCTGTTCATCATCTACGACCAAGGTGTTGAGTTGGTCTGCCATGACTTCTCCCTATCGATCACTCTTGCCATCGCGGCTCATACCATCTCCTGCCCATCGGTGTCAGCGTCCTCATCGTCTCGCGGATGGAGCGGCAGCCAGATGGTAAAGGCGGCTCCCTCGCCCACTCCGCTGTCGACCGAGATCCGGCCCCCGTGGGCACGCACAATGTTCTGGGTGATAAAAAGGCCCAGGCCAAGGCCATCGGGCTTGGTGGTGTAGAAGGGATCGAAGAGCTGGTGCAAGGTATCGCGCGTCATCCCTTTCCCTGTGTCGGCCAGGCGCACGATCACGCCGTCAGGATCCGCCCGGGCAACCCTCACCTCCAACTCGCCACCCTCGGGCATGGCGTCTACAGCATTCAGCACCAGGTTGAGGAATACCTGGCGCATTTCGTCAGTCGACAGGAGGAGCTGAGGCAGATCCTGTGTGGTACTGCGGACGGTGCGGATGCCTGATGACGTGAGCTGCTTTTTCGCCAGGACGAGTACCTGATCGAGAAGGGCATTCAGATCTACCAGATCCCTTTTGCGTTGCAACGACGGTCGCGAAAGTGTGCGCAACTGGGCGACGATGCGCGCCGTACGCTCCAGCTCGTCCTCGACAACAGACAAAAAGGGGGCAGGATCCTGGCCGTCGTCGAGCGATTCCTGCACCAGGTCCAGGCAGCCGATGGCCGATTGGAGCGGATTGTTGATCTCGTGCGCGAGCGACGCAGCGAGCCTGCCGGCCATGGCCAGACGCTCGTTCTGGATCATGGCTGCCTGGGCTTCGCGCGCAGCAGTGATGTCGTGAGCCAGGCCGGCGATGCGATAAACGTGACCGGCCTGGTCACGGATCGGAAAGGAGCGGAGGTGTACCCAACGCACGCTGCCATCGCCGTACCGCAAACGGCACTCGAGATCGTAGCCGTCCTGGCTGTTGGCAAGTGCCTTCGTAACCCGCTCGCGATCTTCGGGGTGCACGATCTTTATCAAAGGCCGGGGATCTGTAGCGGGTGGGGCTTGCGGCAGGCCGGCCATCTCTCTAAACACCGGGCTGACGTACAGGAACTCGCCAGTCTCGACGTCGGTCATCCACAACGCCTCGTCGATGTGGGTAGCGATCTGGCGGAAGCGCGCCTCGCTTTCGCGCAGCGCCTGCTCTGCCTCCTGCCGGCGGTCGATCTCGGCGTGCAGGCCACGGTTCGCCTCTGCGAGCTCGGCTGTCCGGGCCTGAACGCGGTCTTCGAGCTCGTCGTGGGCTCGCTGCAGAGCGGTGCGCGCCTCTTCACGCTCGGTGACGTCGCGGACACTGGCGGTCACGAGCAGCTCAGCATCCATCATCAGCGGGCTCAGCTTGACGTCGACGGGAAAGCGGCTGCCATCCCTGCGCCGGGCCTGCAGGGCTTGCGGTACACCGGCAGCCCAGGGGATAACACCTGGCTCATCGTCGAGGAGGTCGTGCCCCTGTGCAGCGGTTACAAGCTCGGGGATGAGCAGCTCGACCGGTTGGCCCAACAGCTCTGCCCGAACATAGTCAAAACTTGCTTCCGCCTGCGCATTCGCAAATGCAATTCGCCCCTGGGCATCGATCAGCAGCATAGCGTCAGGCGCAGATTCCATGAGCGAGCGGAAACGCTGTTCACTCTCGCGCAGCGCCTGCTCGGTGTGCGAACGCTGGATCGCCACGGCATAGAGAGAGGCGAGACGCTGCACAAGCTCGAGATCGAATTCGGTGTAGTCACGATCCGAGTTCGCGAGCACGATCTCACCCATTAGCACGTCGTTTGCCACGGCGGGCACCGCTAGAAAGCGCCGGATCGGAATATGGCCCGGGGGCGTGCCGATCGAGGTGGGGTGATCTGCAGGTGTGTTGGTGAGAAGCGGCTGCCGCTGGTCGATCACCCAGTTCCACAAGCCGCGAAAGTGCTCAAAGGAGCGGTCGTGGTTTATCACCTGGCACTCGCCCCAGATCTTGTCGGCCAGGGTGGGGACGACGAGGTAGCCTTTGCTGGGCTCAACGTAGCCGGCAAAGCCACTGGCACTGCCGGTGAGACGGCAGGCGTGTTCGAGGACCAGGCTGGAGACCTGGTCGATCGAGTCGGTACGGATCAAGGCACTGGCGAGGGCCGCGCTGGCGGCGTTGATTCCCGCCTCACGCGCAAGCGCAGCCTCTGCTTCCTTGCTCTGCGTCACATCGCGTATGACGCCTCCGAGCATAAAATCGCGCCGGGTCTCGATGCGAAAGGTGGTGAGGTTGAGGACACGCACAGACCCGTCAGGGTGGTGATAGGCACGCTCGACGGGATGCGCGAGCCAGGACACCTGCCCGGTCTGAATGGCATCCAATACCTGGGTGCGCACGGCATCACGCCGCTGAGGAGTGTCGCCGTCCTCAGGAAACAGGTCGATCTGCACGTCCCACAAGAGCCGGCCAACCACAGTCACAGCCGGTAGCCCCGTGAACCGCTCCATCGCCTGGTTCCATTCGACGATGGTGCCGCCGGCATCGACCAGGGTAATGCCCTCGTGAGACTGCTGAAAGACGCTGTGGAATTTCTCTTCGCTCCACTGCACCGCCTCGTCGGCCTGAATGTGTTCGATCAACCGCGCAAGCTGTCCTGCCAGGGCCTCGATGAGCTGCCGCTCGGCACAAGAGAAGGGCCCCTCGTCCGCCTCCGGCCGCAGCTCGGTGTAGCACACGCCGACGACACCCGACTGTTGCCCACCAATCACGATTGGGGTCGAGATTCTGCAAGGCGCGCTGCAGCCGCTGTTCAGGCTGCACCCTCGCCCCTGGCACCGGCTGCTCTGATAAAGACGCCCGCCGAGGGTGATGCACGCACAAGCAATTTCGGGATAGCGCCAGGCGGGCGGAAGTAAATCGGTCGCGGCTTGCAGGATCTCTGGCAGCGCCGCGCTGCGCTGCGCCAGGTGAGCGATGCTATACAGACAGTCGAGCTCGCGCACGCGCTGCGCGAGCTCCAGACTGCGCGCTCGAAGGTCGTCCTCGGCCCGCTTCAGGCGCAGCATCGCCTCGACGCGCGCCAGCAGCTCGCGATTCGATACAGGGCGGATGATGTACCCATCGGCCCCGAGCTCAAGACCCTCGGCCTGCTCGAGCGTGTCGATGCGCTTGGCTGAGAAGAGGAGTATGTAAATAGAGCCGAGCGCAGGGTCGGCCTTGATGCGCCGGCACACCTCGAGGCCGTCAATTCCTGGCAGGACGACGTCGAGCAGTGCCAGGTCCGGCTTATACTCGGCCGCGAGACGCAGTCCTTCCTCGCCCGTGTCCGCCGCGTCGACCGTGTAGCCGGCCCGCGTCAGAACGCGCGTGGTCGTCCAACGCAGTGCGGGATCGTCATCTACTACGAGAATACGTGTCGGTGGCTCCATTCCCTCTCCCGGGACCTTGTGCCGGCGTCGATAAGCAGTGATATTATAGCACGGTCTGGAAATGGGCGCAAAGAGAAGCAGGGATCGGGGGATTAGCTATCAGGAGTTGCTGCCATATCCAATAACCTGGTCACGAGCGCCATCTTGGCCTCCAGGTTGCCCTGGCGGCCGATCATGATCCGCTGGGCCATGGGGGAGCCGGCGCCATGCATCGACTCGATCAGGTAGGCAACGGCGCCGGCGCCGGCGACCAGGTTCTCGATCAGGCGCAGGACCTTCATCCTGTCCACGACGTCCCAACCCTCGGCGGCAGCCAGGTATTTGCGCACGTAGGGTCCGAGCTCCGGGTCGTCGAGCTCGGCTGCGGCGGGCAGGGTGCCGAGCAGGCCGCCTGCGACGTCGGTGGCCAGGCGGGCCATCTCGTAGGGGAAGCGAGTGACGTTCAGCTTGCAGACGTTGGCGAGCAGCAGGTCGACGAGATAGTTACCCGCCGCGGTGGCGGTGCCGCGGGCCGAGCAAGCGATGCCACAGGCAAAGAGCGTTTCATTGAGGTGGATCATCTCGACCAACTTGTCGCGCACGTGCGAGGCGCGGTCGGCGCCATTCATCCGGGCGATGAGCGCGGTGGCGCCGATCAGCACATCACCCACACCTACCTTGCACCCACCGTAGCTCTGCCGGTGATAGGCGGCGAAACGCTCGACGAGCGGGCCCGTGAAATCGACCTCACCGTCGAGAAAGACGCGCCCGGCAGGCACGAATACGTCGTCAAAGATGGTGAGGACCTCCTGCCCGCCAAAGGCCGGGTTGCCAACGTCGAGCCCTCCCTCGAGCTTGCGCGTGTCGCTGGCCTGGCGGCCCAGCACAAAGCGCACGCCGGGCGTGTTCGCCGGCACGGCGAAACAGGTGGCCCAGGCCTCCTCGCCGGCGCGCATGGCAGCGGTGGGCATGACCAGGATCTCGTGCGAGTTGAGCATGCCGGTTTGGTGGAATTTGGCGCCCCGGACGACGATGCCGCCGGGCCGGCGGTCGACGACGCGCAGGTAGAGGTCAGGGTCGGCCTGCTCTGACGGGCGCCTGCCCCGGTCACCCTTGGGGTCGGTCATGGCGCCGTCGACGACCAGGTCTTCGCGCTGGACCCATGCCCAGTAGTCGCGAAAGCGGGCGTGGTAGTCGGTGCCGCGCGCGGTATCGCACTCGTAGGTGACGCTATAGACGGCGTTCGCGGCATCCATGCCGACGCAACGCGGGAAGCAGCAGCCGGTGAGGTTGCCGCAGTGGCGCTGCATC
>DATHUZ010000751.1:0-2923 GCA_035461725.1 Anaerolineae bacterium | reverse complement strand
GAAGTGTACATGGCGCACGTGGAAGAGCTGGTGCACGACGGCGGGGGGCCGGCGAGCACGGCGCTGGTGGCAGCGGCGCGCCTGGGCGCGCGCACCGGCTACATCGGGGTGCTCGACGAGGACATGGAGGGGCGGCGGCTGCGGACGTTGTTCGAGATCGAGGGGGTGAACCTGTCACGGCTGCGGGTGCGACCGGGCGTGGGCACGAACGTGTGCCTGATCCTGGTGGAGGCGGCGACGGCGCGGCGGTCGATCCTGTGCGCGGCGAGGGTGGACGCGGACGTGCTCGAGCTCGACGAAGCGGACCGGGCGTACGTGCAGGGGGCACGGGCGCTGCACCTGGACGGCCACTTTTTGCCGGCGGCCGTGCAGGCGGCACGGTGGGCGCGAGAAGCGGGCGTGAAGGTGTGTTTCGATGGCAACCACCCACGGCCGGGGCTGGACGAGCTGCTGCCGCTGGTGGATTGGCTGGTGGTGGCAGAGCCGTTCCCAGCCGAGTACACGGGTGAGGCAGACCCGGACCGGGCGGCGCAGGCACTGCTGGCCCTGGGGGCGGAAGTGCTGGTGGTGACGCTGGGCGAGCGTGGGTGCGAGGTGTGGACCCGGGATGCGCACCAGGCCGTGCCGGGGTTCGAGATCGACGCGGTGGACACGACGGGCGCCGGGGACGCGTTTCACGGCGGGTTTGTGTACGCGATGTGCCAGGGGTGGGACGTGGTGCGGTCGGCGCGCTTGGCGAACGCGGTGGCGGCGCTCAACTGCCGCGCGCTGGGCGGGCGGCGGGGGCTGCCGGCGCTGGCAGAGGTAGAGGCACTGATCGAGAGAGGGTAGGACCGCAGCGCACGAGCAAAATGGCGCCGGCGTCGAGGACGATGGCCCCGACGCCGGCGATGGGTGCTTGAGGATATTCGCGCTTCACGCGCCGCTCGCGTCCCCCTCCGTGCCGTTGTACTTGGTCATCTGCACACCGGCCTGTTCGAAGAACTGGCAGGCGATCTGGTCGGGGTAGTCGCCGGCATAGACGACGCGGCGGATGCCGGCGTTGATGATCATCTTGGCGCAGTTCAGGCAGGGCTGGTGGGTGACATACAGGGTGCTGCCCGAGACGTCGACGCCGTGCAAGGCGCCCTGGATGATGGCATTCTGCTCGGCGTGCAGCACGCGCACGCAGTGGTTGTTGACGATAAGGCAGCCCACCTCTGTGCAGTGCGGCAGGCCGGCAGGTGCACCGTTGTAGCCGGTGGTCAGGATGCGCTTGTCGCGCACGATCACCGCGCCCACCGAGGCGCGCGGACAGGTAGCCCGGCGCGCGACCTGGAAGGTGATCTGCATAAAATAGTCGTCCCACGAAGGGCGATCGGCATGATCGTTCATGACTTATCCGTGCCGCTGCGCAAAGCGGGCCATCCTCTCCAGCGCCTGCTCGATCTGGTTGTAGGCGGTAGCGTAGGAGCAGCGGACGTGGCCGGCGCCGCAGGCGCCAAAGGCACTGCCGGGGACGCAGGCGACTTTTTCTTCCATGATCAGGCGCTCGGAGAACTCTTCGTCGGTCATGCCGGTGGCGGCGATGGAGGGGAAGGCGTAGAAGGCGCCCTTCGGCTCGAAGCAGGTGAGGCCGATGCTGTTGAGGCCGTCGACGATCAGGCGCCGGCGGCGGTCGTAGCGGGCGCGCATCTCTTGCACGGCGTCTTCGCCGTGGCGCAGCGCTTCGAGGGCGCCATACTGGGCGGTGGTGGGCGCCGACATGATGGTGTATTGGTGCACCTTGCGCATGGCAGCGAGCAGGGGCGGCGGGGCGGCGATGTAGCCGACACGCCAGCCGGTCATGGCGTAGGCCTTGGAAAAGCCGCCCAGCAGAACCGTGCGCTGCCGCATGCCGGGCAAGGTGGGGAAGCAGACATGCTCGGTGCCGTAAACCAGCCGGTCATAAATCTCGTCCGAGATGACGAGCAAGTCGTGCTCTTCGGCCAGGCGGGCGATGTCCATCAACCGCTCGCGGCTCATGACGGCACCTGTCGGGTTGTTCGGATAGCCGATCAGAATCGCCTTGGTCGCGGGCGTCAGAACCGCGCGGATCATCTCGGCCCGGACCTGAAAGTTGTCCTCGACGGTGGTGCAGACGTTGACAGGCGTGCCGCCAGCGAGCACGACTTCGGGGTTGTACGCGACAAAACAGGGCTCGGGGACAATGACCTCGTCGCCATGGTCGACGGTGGCGGCGAACGCGAGGTAGAGCGCCTCAGACACACCGACGGTGATCAGCAGCTCTGTCTCGGGGTCGTAGCGCAGACCATAGAGGGAAAAGAGGTGGTCGGAAAGCGCCTCGCGCAGCTCGATAATGCCCGAGTTGGACGTGTAGTGGGTGGCACCCGCCTCGAGCGACTCGACACCGGCACGTACGATCGACGCGGGCGTGGCGAAATCGGGCTCGCCGATGCCGAGGGAGATGACGTCGTCCATCGTGGCGGCGATGTCAAAGAAGCGGCGGATGCCGGAAGGCTTGACGGCCTGGACCTTTTTTCCTACGAAATCTCGCATGTCTCCTTTTGACCTCCTCGTCTTACTTATCGTGTGTGCGAGGTGGAGATTGCTTCGCTCCGCTCGCAATGACAGGTGTAGCCTTTGCTCCGCGACTAATGAACTGTCTCGTGGCAAGGTGGAGATTGCTTCGCTCCGCTCGCAATGACACGTGTCGCTTCATGATCGTGTATCCTCACGATAGGGTGCAATGGTCCACGTGCGGTGGGCCTCGTCGTATGCCAGGTCGAACAGGGTGCCGGCGGCGGTGCGGACACGAAAGGCGGGGCCGGCCGGCGTGCGCCAGCGGGCGATCACGCCGGCGACAGGGTAGCGGGTTCCGTGCCAGGTCAGAGCGCGCGGCTCGACGGCGTAGGCGTGGCCCGAGTAGCACTCGACCTCGCCT
>DATHUZ010000750.1:0-2824 GCA_035461725.1 Anaerolineae bacterium | reverse complement strand
GAGCTGGCTCAGGAGTTCAGGAGCGTGGTGGCGGGCAGGACTCGATGGATCGACGCCGTCGTGCCACCTCTCGTGTTCGTGGTCGCGAACGCGTGGCTCGGGTTCGGCTACGCGGCGTGGGCCGCGCTCGCGGCCGGCGGGGTGATCACGCTGCTGAGGCTGGCGCGGCGCGAGTCGCCCCTCTACGCGCTGGGCGGAATTGGAGGTGCGGCACTCGCCGCGGCGCTGGCCTGGCTGTCGGGCACGGAGGCCGGCTACTTTTTGCCGGGCATCGTAACGGGCGCGCTCACTGTCGCCGCGCTCCTGGTGAGCATCGTGGCGCGGCGGCCACTGGTGGCGTGGACCAGCCACGTGGCCCGCCGCTGGCCGCTGGGCTGGTACTGGCACCCGGCGGTGCGCCCGGCCTACACCGAGGTCACCTGGATCTGGCTCGTTTATTTTGGCCTGCGCACCGCCCTGCAGATCTACCTTTTTGGCGCGCAGGCGACGGGCGCCCTGGCAGCGGTGCAGATCGGGCTCGGTTGGCCGGCCACAGTGGTGCTGCTGGCAGCCAGCTACCTATACGGCACGTGGCGCCTGCGTGCCCTCGGCGGGCCGAGCGTGTCCGAGTTTGAGGCAGGTGACCCGCCCCCGTGGCAGGGACAGCGGCGCGGTTTCTGATCAGGCCGGCCAGCGCCGGGACCTAGTTGGCGTCGTTCTTGCCGGTCGTGAGACCAAGCCTGGCGAGCAGCCCGGGCGAGGTGGTGAGTGCCTCGTACGCGGTGCGAGCCGCGTCGTCATACCAGGCCCGGGCGGTAGCGACCACCGCAGCATCCGGGGTGTTGGCACCCACCAGCTCGGCGAGCACCGATTCTCCCGCCGCCCACCAGACTTCGTCGCAGCCCATTGCGCGCATGGCCGCGACAATGTCGAGGTCACACGGCCCCCTGGTAACGACGCGGTGCAAACGGTGGATCAGGGCATCGGCGTCCTGGACATCAGTCGGTTGGTTTGGATGTGCAGCCATGGATTCTCCTATTCGTCTACAACGATCGGCCGAAGTGCTGGCAGTGGCCAGCATGCGGGATGCAAGCGATAAAGCACTTTCATTGTGACTTCTATGTCCAGAATATCACACGCGCGGCACGATGTCCATATATCGAGATACAGCCCAGAGATACAAATCGAGATACATTTCAAGCAACAATTAACGTGACTCCTATTGACAAAAAAAGCGGCGTGATGTATGCTGTGCCAGCAGGCGAGTGCAGCGGCTGCGAATCATCGACCATACATGCGCCACATCAAAGAAGAGGAGAACCAGCGTGCCATCCGGGCCAGAGCTCGTTGAAAAACTACAGGTCTTGAACGACATCGCCACCAGCCTGAACCGTGCCGTCGACGTGCGCACCGTGCTCGACGGTGCGCTTGCAAGCCACGTCCACCTGATGGGGCTCGAGGCCGGGTGGATTACGTTGATCGATCCGGAGAAAAAGGATCTGGGCGCGACAGGACGCTACAAGCTGGTGGCGCACCACAACCTGCCGCCGGCGCTCGACCCGGCGAACGAGCACGCGTGGTCAGGCAGGTGCACCTGCCAGCAGATGTGCGACGCCGGAGAGCTGGCAGGGGCATACAACGAGGTGCAGTGCAGCCGGCTCGTGGGAGTGCACGACGACCGTCGCGGGCTGGCCGTTCATGCATCGGCCCCACTGCGTGCCGGCGATCGCACACTCGGCATTCTGAACGTCGCTGCCGGCGATTGGTCCGCTTTTACCCCCGAGGCACTGGCGCTGCTGACGGCGGTGGGCAGCCAGATGGGGGTGGCGATCGAGCGCGCGCAGCTCTACGACCTGCTGCGCGAGCAGCGCGTGCGCGAGCAGGCAGCGCTCCTCGACCTTTCGAACAAGCTGCTGCGGGGACTGGCGCTCGACGATCTCGTCGAGGATCTGCTCGACCAGGTGCGCCAGGTGCTCGGCATCGACGCCGTCGCGCTCATTCTGCCCGACGCAGCCCACACGGTCTTGCGCTTCACGGCCGCGCAGGGCTGGCACGCCGATCCTGTGGCCGCGGGGAGACAGATGCCGCTCAATGGCGCGAGCGGCCCTGCACAGGTGATGCGCAGCCGCCAGCCGCTGCAGGCCGACGACCTCTGGACATCGGACCCGACCGACTGGACGCCCAACTGGCTGGTGGCCGAGGGCTTTCGGGGACACACGGTCATCCCGCTGCTCGTAGACGACCGCTCCATCGGTGTGCTGGTGGCGAACCAACGCAGGCCGCGTCACCTCGATGCCGGCGACATGCGGCTGCTGCAATTGATGGCGAACCAGGGGGCGGTGGCAATTGAAAAGGCGAGGCTGCGCGACAAGGAGCTGGAGATGAAGGTGCTGGAGAAAGAGCTGGCCGTCGGCCGCGAGATCCAGCTCAGCCTGCTGCCTGCCGCGCCACCCAAACTGCCCGGCTGGGACCTGGCTACCTACTACCAGCCGGCGCGCGAGGTGGGCGGCGATTTTTACGACCTGATCGAGTCGCCCGCCGCCCCCGACCACCTCGGGGTGGTGATTGCCGACGTGACAGGCAAGGGCGTGCCGGCGGCGATTTTTATGGCGCGTACGTGCGCCATGATCCGTACCGCTGCGGCACAAGGGCACCGACCTCCCCAGGTGCTGAACCAGGCAAACGCGCTGATCGCCGGCTACCGGCGGTCACCGATGCTCGTCACCGCGCTGTACGCGGACCTCGACGTGAAGGCGGGGCGGCTGGTATATGCCAACGGTGGTCATTTGCGGCCGCTCTGGTACCGCGCCGGCACACGCACTGTTGAGGAGCTGGCGGCGCCCGG
>DATHUZ010000749.1:0-7051 GCA_035461725.1 Anaerolineae bacterium | reverse complement strand
ACCTTGTGCGCGTGGATGGCGATCTCGCACGCGCCGCCGCTGCCGGGCAGGCGCACCCTGGGGCGGTGGTAGTCGCCGATCACGGTCGAGTTCAGGTTACCGTAGCGGTCGATCTGCGCCGCGCCGAGAAAAGCGACCTCGACCCGTCCGCCTTGCAGGTAGTACATGAACAGGTCAGGCATGGGGCAGGCCAGCGTGGCGCCGCTGACGAGCGTCGGGTCGCCGATCGACAGCGGCAGGCGCGCCCGCCTCGCGCCAAACCCACCCGACTCGTACACCAGCTCCAGCTCGGGCGCCACGGTGCGCCGCGCCAGGTTACAGGCGATGTTGGGCATGCCGACGCCGACAAACACCACCCGCTCGCCGGCGAGGGCGCGGGCGGCGGAGACGATCATTAACTCGGAAGGTGTATAGCTCATCATGCATACACTCCATAGTTGACCGGCTGGGAGAGTGCCTCACCGGGTGCCAGGCGGTCCCAGATGCCAGGCTCGACGGCTTCCAGTTTGGCCAGATAGGCGGCCCTGTCGGGCACGCCATACACCCACTCGTCGAGCCACGCCAATGTCCCGGCCTCGTCACGCGAGACACGGTCCCACGCCAGGTAGAAATCGTTGTCGCGGTCATAGTAGCCCTGGGCATACGAGGGGTGGGCGCCGCGCGGCTCGTGTACCAGGGCGTCCACCATCAAGCCGGGGATCACCGTCCGGTTGGGGTCACTGCGCACCACGGCCTCGTCCACGATCTCTTCGACCACGACCACGACGCGGCGCGCGGCAAAGGCAACCTCTTTTTGCACGCCGAGCAGGCCCCAGATCTGCGTGTTGCCCTCGGCGTCGGCACGCTGGGCGTGGATGATGGCCACGTCGGGGTTGAGCGGCGGCACCACGGCTATCTGCCCATCGCCGTAGGGGCTGTCGACAAAGCGAATCGCGGGGTTGGCCGCCGGCTGGCCGGCGCCCGCATAGCTGCGCAGCGGGAAGAAGGGCAGGTGGGCACCGCCGGCGATGTAGCGCCCCACCATGCCAAAGTGCGAGTACTCTTCGATCTCGAGCGGCCGCGGCACGCCCTTTTCGACCGCGCGCCGCACGCAGTGGAGCGAGCCAACGCCCGGGTTGCCGAGATAGCTAAAGACCATCTTACTCGCGCAGCCGGCGGCGATCATCTGGTCGTACACCAGGTCGGGGGTCATGCGGCACAACGTCAGGTCGCGCCGGCCCTGGCGGATGATCTCGTGGGCCGCGGCGAAGCAGATAAAGGCGGTGAACCCCTCGATCGCCACGCTGTCGCCGTCGTGAACGTGGGTGGCGATGGCGTCGTGCATGGATGTGAGTTTAGTCATCGATTCCTCCAGAGTGGGAATTGGTAGGTTGGTAGGTTGGTAGATTGGTAGATTGGTTGAACGGCTCGCAAGCTGGCCCAATTTACCAATCCCCAATCTACCAATCCCCCATCTACCTTCCCTCAACCTCCGCCAGCGCATCGGCAAAGATCGAGAACGCGGTATCCGCCTGGGCTTCGGTCAAGATCAATGGGGGAGAGAAGCGGATGCTGCTGGGACCACAGGGGAGGAGGAGCAGGCCGCGGCGGAAGGCGGCTTCGACGACGTCGTTCGCCTCGTGCTTGGCCGGTTTTTTGGTTTCTTGGTCCTTGACCATCTCCACGGCGATCATCAGGCCCAGGCCGCGCACATCGCCGATCAGGTAGCTCTCCGACGCCAGGTCACGCAGATTGCCGAGCAGGCGCGCGCCGATCCGCGCGGCGCTGGCGATCAGGCCGTTCTCTTCGAGGAGGTCGAGGGTGGCGTGGGCAGCGGCACAGCAGACCGGATTGCCGCCAAAGGTGCTGCCATGCGCGCCGGGTGGCCAGTCCATCACCTCGTCGCGGGCGATCATGGCCGACAGGGGCATGCCCGAGGCCAGCGCCTTGGCCGAGCAGACGATGTCGGGCTCGACGTCCCAATGCTCGATGGCCCACATCTTGCCCGTGCGGCCGATGCCGGCCTGTACCTCGTCGTCGACGAGCAGGATGCCATAACGGTCGCAGAGTGCGCGGAGTGCGGCCAGCCAGCCGGGCGGCGGCACGATGTAGCCGCCCTCGCCCTGCACCGGCTCGACGAAAATCGCCGCCACCTCTTCGGCCGGGATCGAGCGCGCAAAGAGGACGTTCTCGATATAGTCGATGCAGGCCAGCCCGCAGCCAGGGTATTCGAGGTTGTAGGCACAGCGGTAGCAGTAGCCGTAGGGCACGTGGGTGATGCCGGGCACCAGGGGGCCAAAGCCGCCGTGGTAGACGGGCTTGCTGGCGGTCAGCGACACGGCGCCCATGGTGCGCCCGTGAAAGGCGCCGAGGAAGGCGAGCACACGCGAGCGGCCCGTGTTGTGGCGTGCCAGCTTGAGCGCGGCCTCCACCGCCTCGGCGCCCGAGTTGCCGAGGAACACCTTCTTGTGACCGTCCCCCGGCGCCAGGCGCGCCAGCCGCTCGGCCAGGCCGATGTATACCGGCTCGTAAAAGTCGGCGGCGCAGATATGCAGCAGGCGCGATGCCTGGTCCTGGATCGCCTGGCTGACGCGCGGGTGGCAGTGGCCGGTGGAGCAGACGGCGATGCCGGCAGCAAAGTCGAGAAAGCGGTTGCCGTCGACGTCCTCGACGACCATGCCCCGTGCCTGCTCGACGGCCAACGGATAGGCGCGCGGCAGCGACGGGCTGACCGTGCGCTCGCTGCGCTCGACGAGCGCTCGCGCCTTTGGCCCTGGAATCTCGGTGAGGATGCGTGGTTCTTCCCAGCTCGACATGATGACTAACCCCCGGACTTTATCTGTAGACGCAGTGTAGCGAGCTTTTCAAGGGTCGGCACCCCCTGCTCGTCCCATCCACGGTGGCGATAGAATTCGGGCAGCATGCGCCCCAGCTCGACGACGTGCCCCGCCGCGGGCCCCTCCGCCAGCGGCTCGTGCAACATGCGCGGCGCCAGCGTATCGTCGGCAGCGGTGAAACCGGCGCCGAGGAGAAAGAGGCGCTCCAGGTTGTAGACGCGCTCGCCCGCCTCGAGCAGGCTCTCGGGCGTATAGTCGACGCCCGTGGCATAGGTCATGAGCTGTGCCAGGCGGGTGGGCCACAGGTGCGCGGCGGTGCCGGCCTCGGGCTCGAACAGGTAGCGCACGGCCAAAAAGACGCACAGGCCGGCGGCGTCGATCAGGGCAAAGGCATCCTCCCAGCGGTGGATCAAGGACGGCTTGGTGTCGACGTCGAGCGGGTCGATCTTGGCCGGAGTGCCAAACACCTCGGCGTAGGCCAGGTCGCCGGCCATATGGGAGGCGCCGATGTTGGACGTGGCGTAGAGCAGGCCCATGCCCTTCGATCCACGTGGGTCGTAGCCGGGCATCTCGAGCTTGCGCGCCGTCATCGACAGCTCGGGATGGCCGTAGGCGCTCGCCAGGCGGTAGCTGCCTTCGGCCAGCCTGTCGCCAAAGCCGCGCCGGTAGGCCGTGTCGTGCACCAGCCGGATCACGGCACCGGCGTCGCCGAAGGGCAGTGGGCAGCCTACGTCGCCCTCGGGCAGGATGCCCTTTTCGTACATCTCCATGGCACAGGCCAGCGTTACGCCCATGGAGATAGTGTCGAGGCCCAGCTCGTTGCAGAGGTAGTTGGCCTTGGTGACGGCCGCCAGGTTGTCGATGCCACACGCGCTGCCGAGCGCGGCGATCGTCTCGTACTCGGGTCCCTCGCCTTTGCCGGCATAATCGGGATCGTCGACCTCTGTATCGCGCCCGCAGGCGATGGGGCAGGCGTAGCACGGCTTGGCACGGATCAGGTACTTGGCCTTGAGCGTGGGGCCGTCGATGCTGCCCACGCCGGGGAACTTGCCCGTCTGAAAGTTGCGGGTGGGCAGGATGCCCATCTCGTTGGTGACGGGGGGCACGTAGGCGGTGCCATATTCGCGCAGCGAGTTGCCCTTTTTCACCGACTGGCCCACCTCGTCATAGACCTGGCGCGACAGCGCCTTCATCTCTTCCGGGTGCGCCAGCGGCACCTGGCGGGTGCCGCGCACGACGACTGCCTTGAGGTTCTTGCTGCCCATGACGGCGCCGACGCCCGAGCGGGCCGCCGCGCGATGCTTGTCGTTCATGATGGCCGCCACCTTGACCAGCCGCTCGCCCGCGGGGCCGATGCACGCCACCCGCGCCTTCGCGTCGGTCTCGGCCAGCAGCAGGTCGGTCGTCTCGTGCACGTCCTTGCCCCACAGGTGCTCGGCGGAGCGGATCTCGACCTGGCCGTCGCCCACCCACAGGTAGACGGGCCGGCTGGCCTTGCCCTCGAAAATAAAGAGGTCAAAGCCGGCACGCTTCATCTCGGTGGGAAAGAAGCCACCCGAGTTGGAGCAGGCGAGTGCCCCGGTGAGGGGCGACTTGGTAACCACCGTGTAGCGGTTGCCCGTGGGCGCCGGGGTAGCGGTCAGCGGGCCGGTGCCGAAAATCAGCTTGTTCTCGGGTGCCAGCGGGTCGACGGCGGGGTCGACCTCGTCGTACAGGTACTTGATCGCCCAGCCGCGGCCGCCGATGAAATCGCGGGCGACCTGCGGGTCAACGTCCTCGATCGTCGCGGTTTCGCGGGCCAGGTCGACCCGGACGATTTTGCCAAACCAGCCGTACATGTTTCAACCTCCTTGCGTTTGTACTCCACGTGGGGAGCAGGTATCGGGTACCGGGTATCGGGTACCAGGTGCCTGATACCTGATACCAGGCGCCTGATACCTGATACCTGCTCCCGGCTTCCCGGTCAGCCGCCCGCTATGGCCGGGAAGGCGCTCAGCGCATCGCCCTCTTGCAGCGCATAGGCGGGTGGGCAGTGACGTCCGTTGACGAGGACGACGACCGCTCCCGGTTCATTCACGGGCACGCCCAGCCGTGCGAGCACGTCGTGGGCAAGCGCGCCGTCCGCCACTTCCAGGTCACAGGCGCTGCCGCGTGCGCCAGGCGGCAGGTGGCGGTCGAGCGTGCCGAACAGCTTTAACGTGATCTTCACGCCCCGTACACGACCTGGCCGTCCAGGATCGTCATCACCACCCGCACGTCCGCGATCTCGGCCGGCTCGACGGCGAACAGGTCGCGGTCGAGCACGACCAGGTCGGCCAGCTTGCCGGGGGTGATGGTGCCTAATCGATCCTGGCGGCCGGTGACGATCGCCGGCCCCATCGTATAGCCCCACACCGCCTCCTCGACCGCCAGGCGCTGGCCCGGATACCAGCCTCCCTCCGGCGTGCCGTCGCGCCGCTGGCGTGTCACCGCGGCGTGTATGCCCCACATCGGGTTCGGATCGGCCACCGGGCAGTCGGACCCGAGGGTGAGGGACACGCCGGCGTCGAGCAGGTCGCGGAAGGCGTAGCTATAGCGTGCGCGCGGCCCCACCGTCTGCTCGACCATGGCGATGTCGTCGACCAGGTGGATCGGCTGCACCGAGGCGACGACGCCCAGGGCCCCCAGCCCCGCCACGTCTTCCGGGCGGACGTTCTGCACGTGCTCGATCCGGTTCGGGATGCACATGCCTGCCAGGTGAGGATGGCGCGCCCGGATGTCGCGCAGCACGGCGGACAGCTCGCGCACCGCCCGGTCGCCGATGGCGTGCACCGCCGCCGACAGCCCCGCCAGGTTGGCGCGCTCGACGGCCGCGGCGATCTGTGACATCGGGGTGAGCGGCAGGCCATAGTTGCCGGTGCCCTGGTACGGCTCGAGCATCCACGCCGTGTGCGCGCCCTGCCCGCCGTCGCTAAAGAGCTTGACGTGGCCCACCCGCAGCCAGTCCTCACCGAACCCGCTGCGCAGCCCGAGGGCGATCGCCTCGTCGAGCCGCACGCCCGGCAGGTGCATCCAGAGGCGCAGCCGCAGCTCGTCGTTGGCCTGCAGGTGCTGGTAGGCGCGAAACGCCGGTGGGCCGTCGGTGCCGTCCATGATCCGGTAATCGTGCACGCCGGTCAGGCCCAGGCGGTGAAGCAAGGGAAACGCATGGCGCATGGCGTCGACCGTGTCTTCCTCCGAGGGGGGTGGAATGGCGGCGGTGAGCCGGTTCATCGCCAGCTCGCGCAGCACCCCGGTCGGCTCGCCCGCCGCGTCCCGGTCGATCACGCCATCGGGCGGAGCCTCCGTTGTAGCCGTGATGCCGGCTTTTTCGAGGGCGAGCGAGTTGGCCGCGAGCACGTGCAGGTCGGCGCGCCACACCGCTACCGGGTGGTGAGGCGCCACGGCGTCCAGGTCCGCCCGGGTCGGGACACGCACCTCGGGCCAGTGCGTCTCGTTCCAGCCCTGGCCCAGCACCCACTCGCCCACCGGGGTGGCCGCCGCCCGCTCGGCCACACGCCGGCACAGCCCTTCGAGCGAGCCCGCATCGGCGAGCGCCAGGTGGCGCAGGCCGAGTGCCCAATCGTAAAAGTGAAAGTGGCTGTCATGCAGACCGGGCAGCACGCGCCGCCCCTGCAGATCGATCGCATCGGCGCTGCGCGCTGCCAGGCCGCGGATCTCGTCGTCGTGGCCCACGGCCCGGATGCGCCCGTCGCGAATCGCGATCGCCGTGGCACGCGCATGTGCCGGGTCCTGCGTGTGGAGCTTGCCATTGACCAGAAACAGATCGTGCATCACTTTCCCCTTCCGCGAATCTGAGAGAGCCCTTCCATGCCGTTTGTAGCGCGCGCTTGAGCGCGTTCTTCCGGCGCTAAAGCGCCCACTACGAGCCAGAGCCAGCCGGGTGCCGGGAGCGCGGCACGGCCCCCAGGGCCTGCGAGATCCTGCCTGCCGTCTCGACCACCACAGGCGCGATGCGTGCCTCGAGCTCGGCGCGCGACACGCGCGCGCTGGGCACCGATACATTCACGGCGGCCACCACCCTGCCGCTGCGGTCGCGCACCGGCGCCGCCACCGAGCGGACGCCGATGGCCAGCTCCTCGTCGTTGAGTGCATAGCCGCGCGCCCGGATCTGCTGCAAATCGGCCAGCAGCGAGGCGAGATCGTGGTGAGCATTCGGGCCGGCAGGTGGGAAAACGTCGTCGCCGATCAGGGCG
>DATHUZ010000748.1:0-1998 GCA_035461725.1 Anaerolineae bacterium | reverse complement strand
CTGGAAGCCGTGCTGCGCCAGATGCAGGCCGGTGTGTTCATCGCCGAAGCACCATCCGGCCGGCTGCTCTTTGCCAACGAACCGGGGGTGCAGATCTATGGCCATGAATACATGCACGCTGAAACGGTGGCCGACTACCGCCAATATCACGGCTTCCACCCCGATGGGCGTCCCCTGCAGCCCGAAGAGTGGCCGATGGCCCGGGCCATCGCCACCTGCTGGCCGGTGCTCGACGTGGAGATCGAGGTGGTGGGCGGTGACGGCGTGCACCGCAATGTCCTGCACAGCGCCACGCCCATTCTCGACGACGACGGCCAGGTGAGCGCCGCGGTGGTTGTGCTGCACGACATCACCGCCCACAGAACGATGGAGCGCGCACTGCGCCAGGCGCGTGACGAGCTGGAGCAGCGGGTGGAGGAACGGACGGCCGAGCTGCAGGCCGAGATCGCGGTGCGACGCGAGACGGAAGCGAGCCTACGCGAGAGTGAAATGCGCTTCCGGCAAATGGCAGAGCACATCGGCGAGACCTTCTTTCTTTTCGAACCGGAAACGAGGCGGCTGATATACGTCAGCCCCGGCTACGAGATCGTGTGGGGCCGGCCTGCCGAAGAGGTGTACCGCCAGCCGAGTCTGTTTTTTGATGGCATCCACCCGGCGGATCGTGACCGGGTGCGGGCCGAGATGGAAACAGGCTGGCTGAGCTGGGACGTGGAGTTTCGCGTGGTGCGGCCGGATGGCTCGCTGCGCTGGGTGCGAGGCCGCGCCTTTCCGGTGGTGAGCGAGCCGGGCGCGACGCCGCGCATGGCGGGCATCCTGGAAGACGTGACGCTGCAAAAAGAGGCACACGAGGCGCTGGTGCGCGCCGAGCGGCTGCAGACGGCGGGGATGCTGGCCGCGTCGCTGAGCCACGAGATCAACAACCCACTGCAGGCGGCGCTGGGGGCGCTCGACCTGGGGCGCGAGGCGCTGGCCGACGGGCGGCCGGTGGCGCCGTACCTGGAGGTGGGCCACAATGCCCTGCGGCGGGCGGCGGGAGTGATGGCCCAGATGCGCGGCCTGTTCGCCTCGGAGGCCGGAGAATCGACCGGCACGGTGTATCTCGACGAGCTGGTGCGCCAGGCGGTGCGCACGACGATGGTGCACTGCGAGGCGCTGGGGGTGGGGGTGGTGTTCGAGCCCGGCCCGGACGTGCCGTGCGTGAGGACGATGCCCACCGCGCTGCAGCAGGTGTTTCTGAACCTCCTGTTGAACGCGGTGGAGGCCACGCCCGAGGGCGGCCAGGTGCGCGTGGGCACAGGCCACGAACCGGAGCGAAAGAGGGTGTGGGTGCGCTTTGCCGACACGGGCCCGGGCATACCGCCTGAGGTGCTGGAGCGCCTGTTCGAGCCGTTCCAGACGACCAAGGCCGGAGGGCTGGGGCTGGGGCTGTTCATCAGCCGCAATCTGGTGGAAAGGGCGGGCGGCGGCATCGAGGTCGAGTCGGCGCCGGGCTGGGGGACGACGATGAGCGTGTGGCTGCCGGTGTGAGAGGGAGGCCAGGCTCCACACCCTCCGGCTTGTTAGAAAGGACGATCGAAGCATGTCGCATCCACTGGTCAGCCAACTGCGTTTTACGCGCCAAGAGTTCCTGCGCGGCATCAGGGGGGTGAGGGACGAGGACGCCAGGAAGCGGCTGATGCCCATGAACTGCCTGAGCTGGAACGTGGGCCACCTGGCGTGGCAAGAACAGCGCTATTTTCTATACTATGGGCAGGGCGAGATGCTGCTGCCGGAAATCGACGAGGCGTTCGCGTATGGCGCGCCGGCGAGCACGCCCCCACTGGCGGAGGTGGTGGCGGCGTGGAAGAAGATCACGGCTGCGGCGGACCCGTGGCTGGAAGCGTTGACGTCGGAGCGGCTGGCGGAGGCGGTGATGAGCAGGGGGAAGCCGACGGCGCGGATCTATGGCAACCTGCTGCAGCGCGTCATCTATCACTACTGGTATCACACGGGCGAGAA
>DATHUZ010000747.1:0-8109 GCA_035461725.1 Anaerolineae bacterium | reverse complement strand
CCTCGCGGTGCCCGAGACCGATCCGGTGTAACCATGGACTCGGGTGTGCTCCGCTGTTCGTAGTGGGTGCTTCAGCGCCGCTCTTTTGACAGGTTGATAGCGCCAAGTTGTCATTTCGTCCGGGATGTGCTATATTCCCGTTATTCCCGCTGATAGTTGGAGGATAATTCGTTTTGGGTTACGACTTTGATTTTGGCCTATTTCAGATGGACGGCATCCTGGACGAGCTGGAGGAGAGCCTGTCGCACGACTTGCCCCTCCTGCCGCTGCGCGATACCGTCGTCTTTCCCCATATGATGACCCCCCTCGTCGTCGGCCGCGACCGCTCACTCAAGGCGGTCGACGCGGCCATGGCCGAGGGCAACCTCATGGTCGTGGTCGCGCAGCGCGACCCCGAGGTGCAGGATCCCGACCTGGGCGACCTCTACGCCGTCGGCGTCGAGATGGTCGTCGGCCGCATCCTGCGTTTGCCCGATGGCACCACC
Source organism: Anaerolineae bacterium (assembly GCA_035461725.1). Taxonomy (GTDB): domain Bacteria; phylum Chloroflexota; class Anaerolineae; order JAAYZQ01; family JAAYZQ01; genus JAFGIA01. Next base: position 7,624 of record DATHUZ010000747.1, on the reverse strand, counting down.
AACATCCTGGGCCAGGGCCGGCGCCGTGTCCAGCTCGTCGACCTGACCCAGACCGAGCCCTACATCCGCGCCCGCGTCCAGGCCATCCCTGACTTGGAACAGAGGTCGCCCAGCACCGAGGCGTTGATGCGCGCCGTGCTCGCCCTCTTTGAGAAGGTCGTCCAGTTGTCGCACACGCTGCCCGACGACGCCTACGTGGCGGCCATGAACGTCACCGAGCCGGGCCAGCTCGCCGACCTGATCGGCTCGCTGCTCGATCTCGAGATGCGCGTCCGGCAGGAGCTGCTCGAGACACTCAATCCCGACGAGCGCCTGCAGCGCCTCAGCATCCTGCTCGCCAGCGAGCTCGACGTGCTCGATCTCGAGTACAAGATCCACGACAGGGTACAGCAAGAAGTGGATCGCTCGCAGCGCGAATTCTACCTGCGCGAGCAGATGCGCGCCATTCAGAACGAGCTGGGCGAGGTGGACCTGGAGATTGCCGAGACGCAGGACCTGGAGGAGCGCCTGGAGCGCTCCGATCTGCCCGCCGAGGTGCGCGCCAGGGTGCGCAAGGAGCTGGGCCGCCTGAAATCAATGCCGCCGGGCTCGCCCGAGATGGGCGTGATCCGCACCTACCTCGACTGGCTGCTTGATCTGCCGTGGGCCGATGCGTCTGTCGACAATCTCGATATCGCCGCCGTGGCGCGTGTTCTCGACGCCAACCACTATGGCCTGCCGCGTGCCAAGGAGCGTATCCTCGAGTATCTGGCCGTGCGCAAGCTCGCCGACGGCAAGCCCTCGACGCGCAGCCCGATCCTCTGCTTCGTCGGCCCGCCCGGCACGGGCAAGACGTCGCTCGGCCGCTCCATTGCCAGCGCGATGGGCCGCCAATTCGTGCGTGTGTCGCTGGGCGGCATTCGCGACGAGGCCGAGATCCGTGGGCACCGGCGCACCTACATCGGCGCCCTCCCCGGGCGCGTCATCCAGACGATGCGCACCGCGGGCACCGTCAACCCACTCTTTATGCTCGACGAGATCGACAAGGTGGGCATGGATTTTCGCGGCGACCCGTCGTCGGCGCTGCTCGAGGTGCTCGATCCGGAGCAGAACTATGCCTTCTCCGATCACTACCTGGAGGTGCCCTACGACCTGTCGCGCGTGATGTTTATCACCACCGCCAACCTGCTCGATCCGATCCCGCCGGCACTGCGCGACAGGATGGAAGTGATCGAGTTCCCCGGCTACATCGAGGAGGAAAAGCTGGCCATCGCTCGCCAGTTCCTCATCCCGCGCCAGTTGATGGAGAACGGCCTCGATCGAGCCGACCGTACCCTGAGCTTCTCCGACCAGGCCCTGCGTGGTATGGTGCGTGAGTACACCTACGAAGCAGGCGTTCGCAACCTGGAGCGCCAGATCGCCAACGTCTGCCGCAAGGTGGCGCGCCGCGTCGCCGAAGACAAGCGGGCGCCGCGCCAGATCAGCGTCCAGTCGTTGGCCAAGTACCTCGGCCCGCCACGCTTTGTGCGCGACCAGAACGACCGGGCCGACGAGGTGGGCCTGGCCCATGGCATCGCCTGGACCGAGGGAGGCGGTGACGTTCTGCCCGTGGAAGTGTCGCTGATGAACGGCAAGGGCACGCTGATGCTCACCGGCCAGTTGGGTGAGGTGATGCGCGAGTCGGCCCAGGCCGCGCTCTCCTACGCCCGCTCGCACGCGCAGCAGCTCGGCATCACCGCCGTCGACTTTGACAAGGTCGACATCCACATCCACGTGCCGGAAGGGGCCATCCCGAAGGACGGACCTTCGGCGGGGATCACCATCGCCACCGCGCTCATCTCGGCCCTCATCCAGCGCCCCGTGCACCACGACGTGGCCATGACGGGCGAGATCACCCTGCGCGGGCGGGTACTGCCCATTGGCGGCCTGAAAGAGAAGGTGCTGGCGGCACACAGGGCCGGGCTCAGGACCGTCCTCTTGCCGCAGCAGAACAAGAAGGATATGGTCGAGATCCCCAGGCAGGTCAAGCGTGACATGAAGTTCGTATTCGTCAGCCGCATGGACGAGGTGCTGCCCGTGGCCCTGCTGCCGGAGCGGCTCTCCTGAGGGGGGATTGAGGCGATGATGCCATGAGCCAGACAACGCTGGGCATTATTATCGCTGTCCTCGCCGTGATCTGGGTAGCGCTCTTTTACATCAGCTTCCAGACAGGCGGGGCAACGCTGGTCAAGATGTTTGCCTTCCTCGGCCTGCTCGTCGTAACCGGGATTCTCGCCTACCTGTTCTACGTCCGCGTCCTCGGGCGCGACCCGGACCCACAGAGGATCGCGGTCGCGCGCCGCCTCGTCGATGACAAGGCGATATTCTTGAACGACATTGTGCCCGGCATGCCCGCCGACCTGGACTATATCCAACGCCTCGACACCGACCAGGTGGAGGAGCGGATCCCGGAGGAGTGGCTCGCTTACTACCGCTATGACGCCACCGGGTTCGTAGGTCAGCAGCCTCTCGGTCCGTTCGGGGCGGCAATCTACGACTATGACGAGTGCCGGCCGCCCCAGATCCTGTCGTGGGAACTGGTTCCTGTCGACTATGACTACCTGGGGCTCCACAGGCTGGTAACCACAGTCGAAAACATTATCCCCTATGCAGACCCCCTATCGGGTGGGCGGGATCTGCCCGAAGTCATTATCAACGGCTACACCTACCAGGCGGTGACAGACCTCAACATTTTCCGCCGGATCGGGGTGCCGTTGAACTGCGACACCGTCGAGCAGTGGCGCGACACCCACCCGGCGAACCCCTGCTTCCCCAATCCACTGCGCTACGAAAACATCGGCTCCTTTCGCGGCAACTATCGTGTCGCGCGCAATGGTGACACCGTGAGCGTCATGGAGCGCAGCCCCTTTGAGCGCAGCGAGATCGTGATCGTGCGCGTCTATCGCCCCGAGAATGGCTCTTACTTTGTGCCCGGCACCCAAACGCTTCTGCGGCCCGTCGAGTACACCCTGGCCCTGGGTCCCGGCCTCCCCCTCGATGTGCCGCAGGTGTACTATCCCGAAAAGGCCGTCCTCTCGTTCTATAGCTTGCTCACCCAGAACGAAGAGCAGTTGGAGCGGGCGCGGAGCTTTCTCAGCCCGGACGCACAGGCCATCTATGACATCGAGACCGACCCCTTTGGCCTCTATCTTGCTCCCGGTGCGCCGATTGAGAACAGGGCGGAGCTGGCCCGCGTGCTTGTCTGGGAGATTGCCTATGATCCGGACGTGGAGGCCGAACGGCTGCGCCGGCCGCGCGAGGTGACCGTCACGGTTGTCGGGGTCGACACCGCGGGCAACATCGACTATGCGCATCCCTGCATCGTGACTTGGACGGTCGTCGGCGTCGTGAACCCGAACGCGCTGCCCTACGGCTGCGAGTGGCGCCTGGAGACGTACACCACCAACTGCGTGGTGGGCAAGTAATGGCTCAAGCAGTGGGGGCCGGCACCACACGCTCCTTCGATCTCTCGGCCCAGGCAGAGAATCTCGTCTTCCAGAGCGAGTCCACGTCGCCGGCCCGCCTCGCCGAAACCCTCGTCTCGCTGGCCAACGCCGGCGGTGGCACCCTGCTCCTTGGCATCGATCCACGCGGCGGCCGGCCGCAGGGTCTGTCGGACCCTGACGAGGCCCTCGACCGCGCGCTCCAGGCGGCGCTCGCCGCCGACCCGCCCCTGATCATCCCTGTCCCGGAAGTGATCGAGATCGATGGTGCGGACGTCCTCGCCGTCACCGTGCCGCCCGGCCTGCCCCACGTTTACAGCTATAGGGGCAAGTACCTGGTGCGCGAGGGCACACACACCCGTCCACTCAAACCGCAGCAGCTCCGGCGGCTGATGATGGAGCGCGGCGCCGTCACCTTCGAGTCGGAAGTGCCCGACGGCGCGCGGCTCGACGACGTCGACTGGGAGAAGGCGAGCCGCTATCTGAATACGCTGGAAGGCTGGCACGCGGGCGATGCGCAGGAAGCACTGCTGCGCCGCGGCTGCCTGGCGCGCGCCGGCGACGACGTGCGGCCCACTTATGCCGGCCTGCTCCTCTTTGGCCGCGAGTCGCAGCGCTGGGTGCCGTCGGCCGAGATCCTCGTCGCGCGCTACCCGGGCCGCAAGATGGAGGATAGTTTTGTCAAGGAAGAGGTGCGCGGCACGCTGCCCGAGCAGATCCGGCAGGCCGAGGCCTTTGTCCTGGCCAACATGCGCCGCGGTGTGCGCCTGGTGGGGCTCGAGCGTGTGGAAGAGACCGAGTACCCGGCCGAGGCGGTGCGCGAGGCGATCGTCAACGCCGTCGCCCACCGCGACTATCAGATCCGCGGCGACGAGATCCGCGTGCTCCTCTTTGCCGACAGGGTCGAGTTCTACAGCCCCGGCCGCCTGCCGGGCCACGTGACGGTGGAAAACCTGGTGCGCGAGCGTTTTAGCCGCAACGAGATCATCGTCCAGATCCTGTCCGACATGGGCTTTATCGAGCGCCTCGGTTACGGCATCGACCGCATGATTCGCTTGATGACCGACAGCGGCCTGGCAGAGCCGCGTTTCGTCGAGACCGCGGCAGGCTTCCAGGTGACCCTCGCCGGCCGCGGCGAGCGATTGGCGGATGAGGTGCCGGCTGCCGGGCACTGGCGCCACCTGGGCCTGAATGAGCGCCAGGAGAAGGCGCTCGCCTACCTGGTGGATCGGGGCCGGATCACGAACCGCGACCTCCAGGAGCTGGCCCCCGACGTTAGCCCCGAGACGATCCGCCGCGACCTGGCCGACATGGTGGACAAGAACCTGCTGCTCAAGATCGGCGAAAAGCGGGCCACGTACTATATTCTAAAATGACCCTCAAAATCCCACAAATATCCCACATTATCCCACGTATCCCACGCCCAATCCCACATCTATCCCACATCCCAACGACAGACAACCCGAACCGCCGGACTTGCCTTTTGCGCGTTCTCGTGTACAATCTTTTCTTACTGTATTGACCGACACCGTAGTCAGGAGGAAAGAATGCGTCCGAGCCACACCTTCAGGGTCGTCCCCTCCCTGCCGGCTCGACTCGAACCTTTGCGCGAGCTGGCCCATAACCTATGGTGGACGTGGAATCACGAAGCGATTGACCTCTTCCGGCGCCTGGATCGCGACCTCTGGGAGGAAGTGGGCCATAACCCGGTCCGCATCCTCGGCGTGATCCGCCAGGAGCGCCTGGAACAGCTTGCCGAGGATGATGGCTTTTTGGCGCACATGGGCCGCGTCTATCACGAGTTTGAATCCTATTTCCACGACACCAACACCTGGTATCAAAAGACGTACGGCGACGTGCACGACGTGCGCATCGCCTACTTTTCCGCCGAGTTTGGTCTCACCGAAAGCCTCGGCATCTATGCCGGCGGCCTGGGTATCCTCGCCGGCGACCACCTGAAATCGGCGAGCGACCTCGGGCTGCCCCTGGTGGGGGTCGGCTTGCTCTACCAGCAGGGTTACTTTCACCAGTACCTCAACCCCGACGGCTGGCAGCAGGAGCTCTATCCCGACAACGATTTTTACAACCTGCCGCTGGCACTCGAGCGCCAGATGAGCGGCGCCCCGTTAACCGTGGAGGTCGAATACCCGGGGCGCACCGTCAAGGCCCAGGTGTGGCGCGCCCAGGTTGGCCGCGTGCCGCTCTACCTGCTCGATACCAACATGGCCGACAATCCACCCAAGGATCGCGACCTCACCGACCAGCTCTACGGCGGTGACGACGACATGCGCATCCGCCAGGAGATCATGCTCGGCATCGGCGGCACCCGCGCCCTGGAGGCGCTCGGCCAACGCCCCACCGTTTGTCACATGAACGAAGGGCATTCCGCGTTCCTCGCCCTCGAGCGCATCCGGCTGCGCATGGAAGAGGACAGGCTCACCTTTGCCGAGGCGTGCGAGCTGACGTCGGCGGGCAACGTCTTTACCACGCACACGCCCGTCCCCGCCGGCATCGACTGGTTCCATCCCGACCTGGTGGACCACTACTTCAGCCGCTTTTACCCGGTTCTCGGCCTGTCGCGCCACGAGTTCCTCGGCCTGGGACGGATGAACCGGGATGACCCCAATGGCTATTTTTGCATGGCGCTCCTGGCGATGCGCCTCGCGAACAAGATCAACGGCGTCAGCAAGCTCCACGCCGAGGTGTCGCGCCGCATGTGGCAGGAGGCGTGGCCACTGGTGCCCGTGAACGAGGTGCCGATCCTGGGCATCACCAACGGCATTCATCCCCGGTCGTGGATCTCGCACGACCTGGCCGATCTATACGACCGCTACCTCGGCCCGCGCTGGGTCGAGCGGCCGGCCGACCTGGCTGCGTGGCAGCGTGTCTCGCGCATTCCCGACGAGGAGCTCTGGCGCACCCACGAGCGCCGCCGCGAGCGCATGGTGGCCTTTGCGCGCACCCGGCTGGCGGACCAGCTCGAGCAGCGCGGCAGCCGCCTGGCCGAGGTCCGCCAGGCGGAAGAGGTGCTCGACCCGGAGGCGCTGACGATCGGCTTTGCCCGGCGCTTTGCCACCTACAAGCGTGGCAACCTGCTCTTCTACGACATCGAGCGCCTGGCGCGTATCATCGGCGACAGGGACCACCCGGTGCAGCTCATCTTTGCCGGCAAGGCGCACCCGCGCGATAACCCCGGCAAGGAGCTGATCCGGCAGATCATCCACCACGCGCGCCGGCCCGAGTTTCGCAACCGGATCGTCTTTCTCGAGGACTATGACATGGTCGTGGCCCGTTACCTGGTGCAGGGGGTGGATATCTGGCTCAATACCCCGCGCCGCCCACACGAGGCGAGTGGCACCAGTGGCATGAAAGCCACGGCCAACGGCGCGCTGAACCTGAGCGTGCTCGACGGCTGGTGGGACGAGGGCTATACACCCGAGACAGGCTGGGCCATCGGCCGCGGCGAGGAGTATGCCGAGGACCAGGCGGCCTACCAGGACCGGGTCGAAGCCAACGCCATCTATGACCTGCTCGAAAAAGAGATCGTGCCCCTTTTCTACGACCGTGGGCGCGACGGGCTGCCGCGCGGCTGGATCGCCAAGATGAAGGCGGCGATGCGCGACCACGCCGGCGTGTTCAACACGAACCGCATGGTGCGCGAATACACCGAGCTGTGCTACCTGCCATCGGTACGGCGTGCACACAAGCTGGCGAACGAGGAACAGGTGCGCGCCAGGGCGCTCGCGGCGTGGAAAGAGCAGGTGTCGCGCCAGTGGGGCCAGCTTCGCATCGGGCGCGTGTGGACCGAGCGCCCCGACGACGCCGACCTGAAGGTGGGCGACCAGCTCCTGGTGCAGGCCGAGCTGTTCCTGGGCGAGCTCAAGCCAACCGACGTCGCGGTCGAGCTCTACCACGGCCCCCTCGACGGTGCCGGGCAGATCACCAACGGGCGTACCCTGCCCACGCTGATCGCCCAGTCGAAAGGGGACGGCAAGTACGTCTTTGCCGGCGCCATCCCGTGCCGCACCAGCGGCCGTCACGGCTATGCCCTGCGCATCCTTCCTCAGCACGAAGACCTGGGCAACCCATTCGAGATGGGCCTGATCCGGTGGGGAGCATAAGCCAAAAGTGATGCGTGGTGCGTGATGCGTGACCAGCGACTC
>DATHUZ010000746.1:0-2724 GCA_035461725.1 Anaerolineae bacterium | reverse complement strand
GCGGAAAGACCCTGACCGGCAGAGGCAGGCGGCCGATGTCGCTCAGCCGCCCGGCCTGCTCGGCCAGCGCACGGACGACCTCGATCAAGAAGAAGGTGTTCCCTTCGCTTTCGTGCTGCAGCAGCCGCACCAGAGCAGCCTGGCGCCCCACCTCGCCCAGCATCGAAGCGCTCAGATCGGCGACTTCACCCTCAGAAAGGCGGTCGAGCTTGATCAGCTTGGCACCGGGCAGAGCATCGGGCAGGTGGGGCGCCTCGTCGTCGCGAAAGGTGCCGACCACCAGGAGCGGCCGGTCGCAGACCAGGGGCAGGAGCTGCTCCAGCACGTTGAGGCTTTCGGTTGCCCACTGCAGGTCTTCGAGCAGCAGGACCAGCGGTGCCGAGGGCCGGCAAAAGACGTTGGCCATGGTGCTTTGCAGCCGCCGGCGACCGGCCTCACCTTCGAGGGGCGGGGCAGCGGCTACCTCACGCCCCAGCAGTGTCGCGATATCGGGCACCACAGGCTGGAGGATGCCCGCTTCCAGGTCGCTCACCTCGGCGGTGAGCATCAAGCGGCGCAGTGGCTCGCGCCAGAGCTGGTAGGTCAGTCCGCCCTCACGCTCGGCCTGCCCGCGCAGGAGCAGCGCACCGGCGACCATCGCCCGCGTCGAGAGCTCGTCGAGGAGGCGTGTCTTGCCCACGCCCGATTCGCCGCCGACCAGCCAGGCCGATCCCTGACCGGCAAAGGCTGCGTCGAGCGCCCGGGCCAGGGAGTCAAGCTCCACCCGGCGTCCGACAAAGCGGGCCGCACGTAAAAAGCTCTCGCGGACGGCGACGGTCTCGGCGGGCATCGCCCGGCGAAGCGCCGTGCTGATGGCGGTGATGCACGCCTCGGCAGAGGAATAGCGGTGCGCGGGGTCTTTGGCCAGCAAGTGGCCGACGACCTCCACCAGGGCAGGGTCGGCGTGCAAGGCGCCGAGATCGGGGGAGGAGTGTAGAATACTCTCGATGACGCGGCTGATCTGGCTGGTATCAAAGAGCTGGCGCCCGGCAAGGAGCTCGTAGGCCATCACACCCACGGAATAGAGGTCGGATGGCTCACCGGCCGGCCGGCCAACCACGACCTCTGGCGCCATGTAGCCAAAGCTGCCGACCGTGCCGGCTGCGCGCTCGCGCGACACAGAGAGGCCAAAATCGAGCAGCTTGACGACGTCGCCGGTGACCAGGACATTGCCGGGCTTCAGATCACGATGGAGAATGCCATGGCGGTGCAGGTAGGCGAGCGCTTCGAGCATCTGCATGATGAGAGCGAGCTGCACGTCGAGCGGCCGGGCCTGGCCAGCGTCGAGTATCGTGCGCGCGGCAGCCAAGTACTCCATCGTAAAGTAGGCCTGGTGCTGATCGTCGAATCCGTAGTCGAGCACGGCGATGATGCCGGGGTGGCGGAGCGAGGCGAGCACGCGGAATTCGTTGGCCACCGACAGGCGAATCGCTTCGGCCTCGTCGGCGTCGGTCGCGGAGGCAGGAGGGAGCGGATCGAGCTGAATTCGGACGCGTTTCAGGGCGACCACGTCACCGGTCAGGCGGTCGGTGGCGCGGTACACCATGCCCGTGCCACCGGCGCCGAGCAGCTCGTGCAAGAGATAGCGACCACCAATCAACTGGTTCACGTTCTGCATCTTACCAGATCCAAGTGTACCTCAGAGAAGCCCTCCTGTCAACACAGTCAAGCGGTGATAGGCGGCGATTCGATGCGACGCATGAACCCCGAGCTGCTGTACAGGGTTGCATCCCTGCGTGCCAGCGGTTGCAAGCAAAAGTGGAACGTGGTATAATGCCGTAAGCCAACGGAGGAGACCTGCCATGCCGGGGGAAAGGACACGACGATGAAGTGGAGACACTGGGCGATCCTGATCGTGCTCGTGCTCCTGAACTATATTGTCTTCAGTACGGCTTTCACCCGGATGGCCGAGCGGCGCCGTCCACTGCACGCCACGCACACGCCGATGCCCACGTTCACGGTCGTTGTGGCCGGCCCTGTGAGCTGGGTGGTGCTGCCGACGAGCACCCCGTTCCTCACCCGCGCCCCGAGCACCGCCACGGCGGTCCCGGCTGCGAGCACCGAGGCACCGACCGCCACAGAGGCGATGGTGACAGCCGAGGTCACGGGCACGCAAACCATAGAGGCGCCAACGGCGGTCGAATCCACGGCCACGGCCGCAGCCACGGCGACGAGCACGCCAAGCCCTGCCCCACCGGCGACGGACACGCCCACGGCACAGGTCGTGGTGCACACGGTCAAGCAGGGGGAGTACCTGGCGCTGATCGCGCGCCAGTATGGCATCACTGTACAGGCGATCATCACGGCCAACAACCTGGCCGATCCCAACCACATCGTGCCAGGGCAAAAGCTGGTGATCCCGGTAAATGGAGAGGCGCCGGTGGCGACGGCGACGCAAATGCCGGCCAACACCGCCCCGCCGGCCGCGAGTGCCACCTACGCCCCCGCCACGGCGACGCGTCCACCGGCGACCGCGACGCCCAGGCCACCGACCGCCACACCCAAGCCTCCCACGGCGACCCCCAAGCCGGCCCCGGCCGGGTTCCAGTTCACCGGCGCCGTGGTGTGGGACCCGGGGGTGGCGCCGAACTGCAGTGGGCCGGCGATTTCGCGCCACAGTAGAGTGCAGGACACGGCAGGCAACCCGGTCAATGGCGTGCGCATCCAGGTCGACTGTTACGGGAA
>DATHUZ010000745.1:0-10018 GCA_035461725.1 Anaerolineae bacterium | reverse complement strand
TGTCCATATCCATCGGCTCCACGAATACCAGCACAAACCCGTCCGGATCGGTCACCACCACCTCGCGCGCGTTGTACGGCCGCTCCACCGGCCCCTTTACCGCCCCACCGCCGTGCGCCCGTGCCCTCTCGGCGATCTCGGCGCACGTGCGCCCGGCGAGCGCTGCCGAAAAGTTGAGCCGGACGCCCTGACCGCGCTCTCTGTCACGGTCCTGCGTCCCCTGCTTCAGCCGGGGCCCCTGCTCCAGCAGCAGGTCGGCATACCGCACCCACCGTAGATGTTCGAGCACCTTTGGGCCATCTCCCGGCGGCATCGAAAAGATCACCTGGAACCCAAGCCCCTCCACGTAGAATTGTTTCGAGATGGCCAGGTTCGACACTGACAGCGTCGGGAACCCCGGCATGGGATAGATCTCGGGCCCGGCGCCCAGGTTTTCCCACTCGTTCATGCTGCCCTCCTGCTCCCCTACAGCCCAAAAACGCGCCGTGCGGTGCCCAACGCCTCGACCAGAACGTCCACTTCTTCTTCGTGATTGTACACGTAAAAGCTCGCCCTCGCCGTCGCGGGCACGCCGTAATACTCCATCAGCGGCTGCGCGCAGTGGTGCCCGGCACGGATCGCCACCCCCTCCCGGTCCAGGATGCTTGCCAGGTCGTGGGGATGGATCGCCAGCTCGCCATCCTGCATCAGGTTAAACGTCATCACCCCGCCGCGGTCGCGCGCCGGCGGCCCGTACATATGCAGGCCGGGCACCTCCGCCAGCCGCTGCAGCGCGTACCCCGCCATCGCCTGTTCGTGCTCGCGCACATTCTCCATCCCGAGCGCGGTGAGGTAATCCACCGCCGCGCCCAGCCCGATCGCCTGCGCCATGTTCGGCGTCCCTGCCTCGAATTTGTGTGGCAGGTCGTTCCATTCGCTCTCGTACAGATGCACACTCTTGATCATGTCGCCGCCGCCCAGAAACGGCGGCATCTCTTGCAGTATCTCTTTGCGCCCCCACAACACGCCGATGCCCGTCGGCCCCAGCATCTTGTGACCGGAAAAGGCGAGGAAATCGGCGCCATCCGCCTGCACGTCGACCGGCAGGTGCGGCACGCTCTGCGCGCCATCCACCAACAGCAGCGCGCCCGCCTCGTGCGCCATCTCTGCCACCTCGCGCACCGGGTTGATCGTGCCCAGCACGTTCGACATACCGCTGGTCGCCACCAGCTTGACCCGGCCCGCCTCGCGCTGGAGGATCGACGCCAGGCTCTCCCCCGGCCCGCGGCCCGCCCCTTCGCCGCGCAGCACCAGCCGCCCCTCGCCGTCCAGGTCGATAAACGCCAATTGCGCGCCCTGCGCCCGCGCCAGCAGTTGCCACGGCACCAGGTTCGAGTGGTGCTCCATCACGCTCAGCACGATCACATCGCCCGCGCCCACGTTCTCCCGCCCCCACGTGTTCGCCACCAGGTTGATCGCCTCTGTCGTGTTGCGCACAAATATCACTTCGCGTGGGCTGTAGGCGTTGATAAAGCGCCCCACCTTGCGCCTGGCACCCTCGTACGCCGCCGTTGCCTCCTCCGCCAGCGTGTGCACCCCGCGGTGTATGTTGGCGTTGTAGCACCGGTAATACTCGTCCATCGCGCCGAGCACCGCCTCCGGCTTTTGCGACGTCGCCGCGTTATCCAGGTACACCAGCGGCTTCCCGTGCACCTGGCGATCCAGGATGGGAAAATCCTCTCTGATTTGTCCGACGTTTAGCATGATGTGCTCCTTGAGGGAATTAGGAAATTGGGGAATTAGGGGGTTGGGGATTGGGCCGCCCAATTTCCTAATTCCCTAATCCCTAATTCCCTACCCCCTCAACTTTGCCCCAATCGCCTCTGTCAACCGCTCCCCCAGCCCCGCCAGGCTCTCCGGCAGCCGCTCGAGGCTCGGCCGGAAAAAGCCCTCGACGATCAGGCGGATTGCCTCGTAGCGTGGGATACCGCGGCTCATCAGGTAGAACACCTGCTCGTCGTCCACCTGGCTGACCGTCGCTCCGTGCGTGCAGCGCAGATCGTTCGCCTCGATCTCGAGCTGCGGCAGCGAGTCGGCCCGCGCCTTTTTCGACAGCAGCAGGTTGCGGTTCGACTGGTAGGCGTTCGTCTTTTGTGCGCCGGGCCACGCGCGGATCGTGCCCTCGTACACCGAGCGTGACCTGCCGAGCAGCGCACCCTGGTAGAGCAGGTCGCTCATGCAGTTCGGTGCCACGTGGTCCTGCAGCGTATCCATGGCGACGTGCTGCTTGCCGTCGGGCAGATACAGCCCCGTGACGTACGCCTCGCCCCCCGGTCCGCGCAGGACCGTGTGCTGCGACGAGCGGCTCAGCCGTCCGCCCAGCACGATCGACAGCCACTCCAGCCGGCTGTCGCGCCCCATCATCGCCGTCTGGCTGCGCAGATCGTACACGTGCTTGCCAAAATCCTGGGCGTTCACGTACTTGACCTTCGCTCCGTCCCCCACGTACAGCTCTGTCACGCCGCCGTGAAAGGTGTCAGGGCACGCCTCGCACCCCATCGACAGCAGCTCCGACACCAGCGTCAGCTCGCTGTTCTTGCCCGCCACCAGCAGCGTGTGGGGAAACACCGCCAGCTCGGGCAGCTCCTGCCACAGCACCGATACGAACGGCAGCGTCACCGACACCCCGTCGGGCACGTACAGAAAGGTGCCGCCGCTCCAGAATGCCGCATGCAGCGCCGTCCATTTGTCCTGCGCCACCCCCACGGCGTCCGCCATGAAATGCTCGCGTACCAGCTCCGGGTGTTCGCGCATCGCCGTCGCCATGTCCGTCCAGATCACGCCCTGCTCCCGCAGCTCTGGTGCCAGGTCGTGATATACACGCGCCGAGTCGCGCTGCACCAGCAGCCCGGCGCGCTGCCCATACACGTCGAGTGCCTCGTGCAGCTTGGGCGGCAGCGCTCGCAGGTCGGCTACCGGCATCTGCGCGGGAGCGAACGGCACCAGCCGCTCCCAGTTGAGCTTGCTGATATCCGTCCGCCGCCACAGGGGCGGCTCCATCTCGCGATAGTGGTACCATCCCTGGTACCGCTTCTCGAGCATCCACCCGGGCTCGTCGAACTGCGCCGAGAGCGCCTCCGCTCCCTCCTGCGTGAACCCCCGCGCCGGAAAGGCATCCGCTCTTACTTCCTTGATCGTCGTCGTCGTTTCCACAGTCCCATCCTCACGTCAACCGGTATCGGGTATCGGATACGAGGTATCTGCTTCCCGATACCCGCTCCCCGATACCCGATATCTGATACCTACCCAACCGACCCTTCCATCTCCAACTGGATCAGCCGGTTCATCTCGACAGCATACTCCATCGGCAGCTCCTTGACGATCGGCTCGATAAAGCCGTTCACGATCATCATCATCGCCTGCGCCTCCGGGATGCCCCGGCTCTGCAGGTAAAAGAGCTGCTCGTCGCTGATCTTGCTCACCGTCGCCTCGTGGCTGATGCTCGCGTCCTCCTCGTCGATCTCCATCACCGGGTAGGTGTCCGAGCGCGACTTGTCGTCGAGGATCAGCGCGTCGCAGATCACGTTGCTTTTGGCACCGGTCGCCCCCTTGTACACCTTGACCAGGCCGCGATAGCCCGCGCGCCCGCCGCCCTTGCTGATCGACTTGCTCGTGATGCTCGACGATGTGTGCGGCGCACCATGGATCACCTTGCCGCCCGCGTCCTGGTGCTGCTTCCGGTTGGCGAACGCGATCGACAGGATCTCGGCCCTCGCCCCCTTGCCGATCATGTACACCGACGGGTACTTCATCGTCAGCTTGCTGCCCAGGTTGCCGTCGACCCACTCCATGGTCGCGTCCTCGTGGGCCATCGCCCGCTGCGTCACCAGGTTATAGACGTTGTGACTCCAGTTCTGGATCGTCGTGTAGCGCACCCGGGCGCCCTTCTTGACGATAATCTCGATCACGCCCGAGTGGAACGAGTCGGTGCTGTAGGTGGGTGCCGTGCACCCCTCCACGTAATGCACCTGCGACCCCTCATCGGCGATGATCAGCGTCCGCTCGAACTGGCCCATATTCTGCGCATTGATCCGGAAGTAGGCCTGCAGCGGGATGTCCACCTTGACCCCGGGCGGGATATAGACGAAACTGCCGCCGCTCCACACCGCCGTGTTCAGCGCTGCGTACTTGTTGTCGGCGGCGGGCACCACGGTGCCAAAGTGCTCCTTGTACACGTCCTCGTACTGCCGCAGGCCCGTGTCACTGTCCACAAAGATCACGCCCTGCTTCTCCCACTCCTCTTTCAGGCTGTGGTACACGGCTTCCGACTCGTACTGCGCGCCTGCGCCCGCCAAAAACTTGCGCTCCGCCTCCGGAATGCCCAGCCGGTCAAAGGTGCGCTTGATGTCGTCCGGCACCTCGTCCCACGTGCGCCCCTGCGTCTCCACCGGCTTGATATAGTAATAGATGTCGTCGTGGTCGAGCTTGGACAGGTCGCCGCCCCACGTCGGCGTCGGCTTGCTATAGAAAATATCGAGCGCCTTGTGGCGCGCCGCGCGCATCCAGTCGGGCTCGCCCTTCATGTACGAGATCTCGTCCACGATCTCGTGGTCGAGCCCCTTGCGGCTCTTGAACACGTAATTCTCGTCGTCCCTGAACCCATACTTGTACTCGTCCAGGTCGACGCCCATCACCACGTTCTCACTCATCACATCCTCCCCGATCCACAAGAAACCGGGTTTTTGACAAAAACCCGGTTTCTGCGGGTCACTAGCTCGCCGTCTCTGCCTTTACCCAATCGTAGCCGCGCTGCTCCAGCTCCACCGCCAGCTCCGGCCCGCCCGACATGACGATCCGGCCATTCAAGAGGATGTGGACGTGGTCGGGCTTGACATAGTCGAGGATGCGCTGGTAGTGGGTGATCACCAGCACGCCCAGGTCGGGGCCCGAGAGCTGGTTCACGCCCTCGGCCACGATCCGCAGTGCGTCGATGTCGAGCCCCGAGTCCGTCTCGTCCAGAATCGCGATCTGGGGCTGCAGCATCGCCATCTGCAGGATCTCCATCCGCTTCTTCTCGCCGCCCGAGAACCCCTCGTTCAGATAGCGCCGCGCAAAGCTCTCGTCCATCTGCAGCATCGCCATCTTGTCCTTCAACATCTGGCGAAACTCGCGCACCGAGATGCCCCGCCCGCGGCCTTTGCCGTCACCGTCGCCATTTCCATTCTCACCCTCGGCGCCGCCCCGCCGTGCGTTCAGCGCCGTCCGCAAAAAGTTGGCCACGCTCACGCCCGGGATCGTGCTCGGGTACTGGAACGCCAAAAAGAGGCCCAGGCGCGCCCGCTCGTCGGGCGACATCTCGACGACATTCTCGCCCTCGAACCAGATCTCCCCCTCTGTCACCTCGTAAGCCGGGTGCCCCATCAGGGTATTCGCCAGCGTGCTCTTGCCCGAGCCGTTGGGCCCCATGATCGCGTGGATCTCGCCCTTATTCACCGCCAGATCCACCCCCTTCAGAATCTCCTGTCCCTCCACGTTCACGTGCAGGTTCTTGATAACCAGGTCAGCTCCCATTCATTCCTCCATATTGCAGGTATCCGGTATCGGGTATCGGATACCAGGGATAACGCTTCCGTTTGCCTGATACCCGATACCCGTTACCCGATTCCCTGATTTCCATTCCTCACCGCAAATTGACAGCTCTTATGTCCATCCAGCGCGCACCGCTCCAGGAGCACGTTGCTCTTCAGCAGCCGCTCCATCACCTGCCGCTCCATCTCGCACACCGCCCTGTTGTCGACGGCCACGTTCATGTAGGGGCAGCCATAGTGCTCGATCAGGTAGCCGTCGTCCGTTTCCTTTACATCGACCACCACGCCCCGCTCGTCGAGCAGGTCCGCCCACTCGCGCACGCGCTCGGTCAGCGCGTACCCGTCCACTTCATCCCGGTACAGGTCTGCCAGGCGGGTGCTGAGCCGCCGCAGCACCTGGGCAAGCGCTTCCTGGCCCTGCACGCGCGTCACCTCCTGCAGCAGCAGGCGCGCCAGGTCACCATAGTCCTGGTAGAATAGGTTGTGCGCTTCCGGGGTCACCGAGTACACATAATAGGGACGGCCCACCCCTTCACGCACCTTCTCGGCGCGCACCAGCCCACTCGCCTCGAGCTGGGTCAGGTGCTGCCGCACCGCCGAAGCCGTCACCCCCAGGTCATCGGCCACGTCAGTGATCCGTGCTTTGCCCCGTACGCGGATCGCCTTGACCACTCGCCCGGCGGCCGTGCTGCGCAACCCCCAACCATGTGACATCAACCTTCCATTCCTTCCTGACAAGTCTATCATGCGGCCAAAATTTTGTCAAATATTTATAATAAAATTACCTAAACAGATACATGATCCGGCTCGCGCTCTGCTGCCGCTCCCCGCTCGACCGCCTGCCACAACTGCCCGGCCAGCCCTTCAAAGGCTGCACCGGCCAACGAGCCCTCCTGGACCACGACCGGCTCCCCCCGGTCGCCACCCTCTCGCACCGCCGGCTCCAGCGGCACCTCTCCCAGGAACGGCACGCCCGCCATCTCTGCCAGCCGCCGCCCGCCCCCTCGGCCGAACGGCTCGTGGCGCGTTCCACACTCGTCGCACACAAAGTAGCTCATGTTCTCGATCACGCCCAGCACCGGCACCTCCATCCGCCTGAACATCCCGATTGCCTTTAGCGCGTCGTCCAGCGCCACCTGCTGCGGCGTCACCACGATGATCGCCCCGTCGATCGTCGTGTGCTTGCCCAGCGAGATCGGAATGTCGCCCGTGCTCGGCGGCAGGTCGACCACCAACAGGTCGAGCTCGCCCCAATCCACGTCCTGCAAAAACTGGCGCACCATCTTGTCCGTGATCGGACCGCGCCAGATCAGCGGCGTCTCGGGGCGCGCCAGGAACCCAACCGACACGACCCGCACGCCGTGTGCTTCGGCCGGTCGGACCTTCCCGCCATCCTGTGGCGGAAGCTGCTCCACGCCCATCATGCGCGGCACGTTCGGGCCGTACGCGTCGGCGTCCATCAAGCCGGTGCGTCGCCCCTGCCGCGCCGCGGCCACCGCCAGGTTCGCTGCTACCGTCGACTTGCCCACGCCCCCCTTGCCGCTCGCCACCGCCACCACGCGGCGCACACCTTGCGGCCGCGGCGGCCCCTCCGGCTCGCGCCGCGCCAGCTTCGGCCGCACGTCCACCTTTTGCGCGGCCTGCAAGCTCACACGCTCCACCCCTGGCAGTGGCACAAGCGCGTCAAGCACCTCCCGCCCGATCTGGTTGCGCTCGTCGGCAGGCAGCGCTTCGACGTCGAGGACCACCGTCACCACGCCTTCCTCGACGTCAACCTTCTGCACCAGCCCGAACGACACAATGTCCCGGTTGTAGCCCGGATAGGTCACCTCTTTCAGCACCTGCCAGATCTGATCCTTCAAAGGAGCCATTAGTAGTCCATCCACCCCAGTTCGTCGCGTGCGTCGTCGGTCATCATCGACGGCCGCCAGGGAGGCGACCACACGATCCCGATGTCGACCGATTCGACGTCCGGCACAGTGCGCCAGATTGCCGCTTCCGCCATGTCCCGGATCTGCCCTGCCAGCGGGCAGCCCGGCGTGGTCAGGGTCATCGCCACCTGCACCTGTCCATCCTCCACCTCGGCGTTGTACACCAACCCCAGGTCGACGACGTTCACCCCCAGCTCCGGATCCACCACCTCTCGCAACGCTTCCAGCACCCGTTCGTCCACCGAACCCTCTCTTTCTAGCCTCAAACTCGCGCCCAGTATATCACACTCCACGAGTTTTGTCAATTAAATCTACGTAAATTAGTAAATTGAGCTTTGGGGAAATGGGCATTGGAGATGGGATTGGGTGTGAGAGTTGACCGATCTTGGACCTGGTGGTATACTCGTACCGAACAGAGCGATAGGGGGAAGATGATGGACCGAACGGCGGCGCTGGCCCAAAGGATCTGCAAGCGAGCGCAAGAGTTGCCGGAGACAAGCCTGCGTGAGCTGGAGCGATACGTCGAGCTTCTCCAGATCAGGGCCGAAGCAAGCGAGGCAGGCGACGAACAGATCGTGTTTCTCGAACAATTGGCCAACGCCCGAGATTACCAGCGCTTTGCCATTCTGGTCAGGGGAATTGACTGGCTCTCCCAACCGGCAGAAGAGTTGGGCAAGGCAATCGACCTGGCTTTAACGTTGCAGATGGTGGTTATTGCGCGCGAGCTTGCGGAACTGGGCCGGCGTCTACACCCGACCGACGCGCACATTCGCCAGGCGCAGGACGTCCTGGCTCCCCCGTCGGCACAAACTACGCGATTGCCATATAGTCAGGGGTTGGATGCATCCAAGAAGTGGCTTCGCGAGCACGCCAGCGAGTATCGCGGGCAATGGGTGGCTGTGCACAACGGAGAACTGGTCGGAGTGGGTAGCACTCTCGATGAGTTGAGGTCTGGCATTGGCGAGGATCAGGATAGTGCCAGTACAATGCTCACGAAGGTTCCATAGTCATGCAGTTTGTTGATCTGCTGATCGATCGCGGATTTGCCACAGGTGCTTGTCGTTACGAAGAAGCCTATCCAGGCTACGAACAAGCTCCACGCGTTGTGATCCCGGTTCTCGTCGAGGGGCAGCTCATCGTGCCCGCAATTGTTGACACAGGGGCGCCCTGGTGCATTTTGGACCCCGAGATTGCAGAAGCCGTTGGAATCCAACCAAGGGCCGGGTACAGGACAGAGACTTTGTTGTTTCATTGGACGCGCTACGAGGGTGGATTGCACAGGATGAGGATAGGCCTTTTTGCTGAAAAAGGAGTCGATCTCGAGATCGAAGCAACTGTGTTTGTTCCAATCTTGCGTCCAGGAGATAGCTGGATGAGTCCGAACTTTCTCGGGCTCAGCGGTCTCCTCGAGCGGACTCGTTTTGCCGTGGACCCAAGTGACAACGCGTTCTACTTTGGATTGATTTAACACGCAATTCTTCCGCGACACAAGACGAAAGACCCGTGGGTCTCCAGAATGACACAGATCGCTGCTCGGGGCGCTGAAATCCGCTCAAGTAAACATGGAGCAGGTCGGGGTTTCGAACCAACGGAAAGGACGCGACAAGCGAGACCGCGCCTTGTCTACCTACTCCCTGTTATTACCGTGACAGTCGTAATCCTCCTCGGCCTTGTCGATAGTTGTCCTGGGGGACTTTGGTCGAACGGCTCGGATGGCTTTAAACTGACCAAGCGGCATGGCAAATGGGAGTTCTTTGATGGACGTGCCACTTATACCGGATGGAGCGCCGAATGGTGGAGTTGTGATGGACCTGCTCAGAAATGAACAGGGGTGTCCGGACGTATCCGAGCGCAAACTGCCTTGGTCCCCCTAATCCCCAATTCCCTAATCCCTCTCCTCGTTGGCCCAATCCCGCCCCCTGTGCTATAATCATCCCCACAGGCGAGACACCGCTGCTCGCCTTGAAACCAATCACCATCGTCTACAGGAGGAAGGACATGACCCGAGAAATCGTCGCGACCGAGAACGCCCCTGCCGCCGTGGGACCCTATTCACAGGCCGTGCGCACCGAGACGTTCGTCTACACCGCCGGCCAGCTCGGCCTCGTGCCCGGCACCAAGGACTTTGCCAGCCCCGACGTCGAGGCGCAGACACGCCAGGCGCTCCACAACCTGCAGGCGGTGCTGGAGGCCGCTGGCTCCTGCCTCGAGTGCGTCGTCAAGACCACCGTCTTTCTCGCCGACATGGGCGAGTTCGCGCGCATGAATGGCATCTATGCCGAGTTCTTTAGCTCCAGCCCGCCGGCACGCTCTGCCGTCCAGGCCGCCGCGCTCCCTCTCGGCGGCCGCGTCGAGATCGAGGCCGTCGCGCTCCGCTGTGACCACGGGAGCTGCGCCGCGACATGACCGCCGGCGAGTTCGTCGTCGACAAGGGCTGGCAGAGCGACCACACCGGCCCCGTGCGCTGGGTGCTGTCGCACGTCCGGCGCAACCTGCTCTTTGTCGTCGGCCTCTTTTTCG